>NZ_JAIUKB010000072.1:0-29142 GCF_020176785.1 Saccharopolyspora sp. 6V
CTGCTCAGCGGACCGCCCGGGGCGGCGTCGAGCCGGGCGGGGGGCGCGTCCGCGCTCGGCGTCGAGCCGCGCCAGGTGACCACCGTGGACGGCTGCACGGTGACGGGGCCGTCCGGGTCGGTGGCCGCGATCGTGATCAGCTCGGTCGTCCAGGTCATCCCGATCGAGGCGGACAGCCTGCTGCGCACCTGCCCGGCGTTGGCCGCCGTGGACGGAGCCAGGTCCTGCGGCAGCAGCGACACGGTGTCGCCGGCCCGGAAGACCTTCCCGGTCAGCGCCAGCCGGATCACCTCCGGCGGTGCGGTCGCGGTGGCCAGCCGGGACCCGGCGACGGTGACGCCGCGCGCGGGCTCGGCGCGCACCGGGGCGACCCCGACCTCGGTGCCTTCGGCCAGCCCCAGGTTCGTCAGCGCCACGTCGTCCACCAGCACCACGCCCGCCGGGGCGCCCCGGTCCGCCGCGGCGGCGAGCGCCACGGTCACCCGGGCCCCGGTGAGGGCCACCGCGTCCCACTGGCGCAGGCCCAGCGCGTCCAGCACTTCGGGGTGCAGCCGCACCACCCCGCGCCTGGTGTCGGCGGCGGACGGGGACAACCGGACGGTCAACGTCAACGAAGCCACACGCCGACAGTACGGCCCGCTCCTGGCGCCCCGTCGGTGCGCGGCACCGCGCACGACCGCGGCCGGATTCGAGGACGGGCGGTCAGCGGGTGTTCTGGTTGCCCCGGTTGCGGCGCAGGCCGAGGCGGCGCCAGCTCAGGCGCGGCCCCTCGGGGCCGCCGGCGCGGCTGCGGCGCATCCGCTGCCGGGCCCGGGCGTGCGCGCGCCGCGGGTGCGGCGGGCGCAGGCCGAGCCGCCGCTGGGTGCGCCTGCGGATGGCGCGCCGTTCGCGAGGAGCCGCCGCCCACGCCTCGGGGTGCGCGGCCAGCCAGCGGTGCCGGTACACGGCGTACGGGATGTGCGCCAGGTACACCACGAGCGCCACCGCGAGCGAGATCAGCGGGAACACGATGACCGCGGCGGCCAGCACGGCCACCAGCACCAGCAGCGGGGCGACCAGCCGTGCGGGAACCTTCGCGGTCTTCAGCGACAGCGTCGGCACCCGGCTCACCGCCAGCGCGGCGACCGCGACCATCCACACCATCACCACCGGCTGCTGCGCCCACCAGCCCGGGTAGCCGAAGTGGGCGGTGAGCACGAGCGGCAGCAGCGCCAGCAACCCGGCCGCGGGGGCCGGGACGCCGACGAAGAACTCCTTGCTGAACGCGGGCTGCTCGGTGTCGTCGAGCAGCGTGTTGAACCGCGCCAGCCGCAGGATCATGCACACCGCGAAGATCAGCGCGGCGATCCAGCCCGCCCGGTTGTCCTGCAGCTGCCACGCGTACAGCGTCAGCGCCGGGGCCACGCCGAACGACATCGCGTCGGACAGCGAGTCCAGTTCGGCGCCCATCCGCGTGGTGGCGTCCAGCAACCGGGCGATCCGGCCGTCCAGCCCGTCGAGCACCGCCGCCACCGCGACGGCCGCGATGGCGCCGACCAGCTGCCCGTTCAGCGCGAACTGCACGGCGGAGAGCCCGGCGCACATCGCCAGCACCGTGATCGCGTTGGGCAGCAGGCGGATTCCGGGCGGGGCGAGGCGGGCGCCGCTCATGCCCGCTCGCCACCCGCCCGCTCGGGCAGTTCGGCGAGGACGGTCTCGCCGCCGACGGTGCGCTGCCCGGGTTCGACGAGGACCCGGCTGCCCGCCGGGACGTAGAGGTCGACCCGGGAGCCGAAGCGGATCAGCCCGTAGGTGCTGCCCGCGGTGGCCCGCTCGCCGCTCTGCACCGAGCAGACGATGCGGCGGGCGACGAGCCCGGCGATCTGCACCACGGCGAGCTCCTGGCCGTCGTCGGTGCGCAGCAGCAGCGAGTTGCGCTCGTTGTCCTCGCTGGCCTTGTCCAGGTCGGCGGAGAGGAACTTGCCGGGGCGGTAGGCGGCCCGCACGATCTCGCCGTCGACCGGCAGCCGCTGCACGTGCACGTCGAAGACGGTGAGGAACGCGCTGATCCGGGTCATGGGCCGGTCGCCGAGCCCGAGCTCGGGCGGCGGGGTGGCGGTCTCCACGTGCGCGACGGTGCCGTCGGCGGGCGCGACCGCGATGCCCGCGCGGCCGGGGGTGACCCGCTGCGGTTCGCGGAAGAACCAGGCGCACCACGCGGTGGCGACGGCGCCGAGCACGCCGGCGGGGCGCCACGCGCGGCGCAGCAGCAGGGTGCCGACGGCGGCGCCGAGCACGAACGGGCGGCCCGCCGGGTGCATCGGCGGCACGGTGTCGCGGGCGAGCTTGGCGAGGTGCGCGAGCGGGTTGCCGCTGGCGGGGGCGCTGCCCCGGTCTGTCTGGGTGCTCATCGAGCTGTACACCCCTGCGTCGGAGGTCGTTACCGCGGCGCGGTGGCTGCGCTGCGGCCGGGCCGGTACAGCATCGCCGACGGGTTCGCGGCCGCTGCGCGAGGGGGCGGAGTCGATCACCGGCCACGGTCGCGCGGCGCCGTGCGCCGGGCGGACCGGGCCGTCGGTGGTGGAGCGCGGGCGGTGCGTCCCGGGAGCGCGGGGCCGGGCGGCGGCGCGGCCGGAGGATCTCCTCGGGACGGGCGCGGCGCGGTGTCTCCGCAGGTGAACGGAAAAGTGGGGGGGGGGGGGGGGGGGGGGCGCGGGCGCGCCCCCCCCCCCCCCCCCCCCCCCCCCCCCCCCCCCCCCCCCCCCCCCCCCCCCCCCCCCCCCCCCCCCCCAACCGCAAGGCGCCTCCCCGTTGGCGCCGAACGGTCCCCGATGTGGGCCCGTGCACCCCCCGACGGCACACGGAGCCCGGTGTCCGCTCCCTCCCTGGTGAGGAGGGGGCTGACGTCTTGTGAGACGGAGTCGATCGACAGGTTGTTACGCGTTTTCCAGTGTAATTGAGCTCACACGAACTACGTAGCCGCTATCGGAGGACATTGGGCACGAAATTTGTAACTCAGCGTGACAAAACTGGGTCCCCATCACTCACTCGTCCGAGGGTTCCCGGCGGTCGTCGATCCGCATCCGCGCGCCCATCAGCTCGCCGAGACCCCCGTAGGGATCGCCGCGCTCGTCCGTATCGGGCGTGCTGCGCACCTCCAGCTCGGCCACGTCGTCCTCGCCGAGCACCACCGCGTCCGAGCGGACCGTCGAGGAGGACGCGTCGTCCAGGTACAGCTCCAGCTTCAACGACCAGCCCGAGCGATCCTGCACCAGCGTCGTCGCCGCCACGTCCCGGCTGTCCACCCACTGCGCGCCGTCCCGGTCCCGCAGCCGGTCCACCGGGGCGACCATCAGCTCGTCCAGCTCCTCCAGCTCCGACTGCCACATCCGGGCCGAAGCGCCCGCCAGCAGCCGTCGCGCCGTGCTCGCCGAGCTCGGCAGGAACACCAGCCCGCGATCCGTCACCAGCAGGTCGTAGCGCTCGCCCGCGTACTGCACCGGGCTGACGATCCCGGACACCGACGGCTCCGGCTCCGCGGCGGGTTCGCGGGCGTGCTGCAGCGGTACGCCGAGGTCCACCAGCGCCCGGTGCAGCCCGGGCACCAGCCGCGGATCCGCCACCGCCGGGCGCACCAGCCGGTCCGGGTCCAGCGGCCGGCCACCGCTGAGCCGCACCACCGACTCGCCCGCCCAGTCCAGCTCGTGCTGCGCCCGGCCCGCGCACACCAGCGCGTCCACCACGGCGCCGCCGAGCAGCTCGGTGAGCGTGTCCACGGCGGCGTCGTCCACCCGGTCCGGGCTCAGGCCCGGGTTCAGCACCGGGTTGATCAGGTCCGCGCCCTCGCCGCGGTGGATGGCGGCGAGCACCCCGCCGATCGCGGGCGGGCACTCCAGGCCGCTCTGCTCGACCGCCGAGCTCAGCAGGCCCGCCTGCCGGGCGACCTCCGCGGCCCCCGCCTTGCGGGCCAGGTCCGGCCACGGCAGCCGCGGCCCGAGGCCGTCCACGAGCAGCCGGCTCTCCAGCTCGGGAACGCTCTTGCGCGGTTCGCGCAGCAGCGCGAACGCGGGCGCCTCCTCGGGTTCCCGGTCGCCGCCGCGCAGCCGCTTCATCGCCTCCACCCGCTCCCGGGTGGACGGGTGCACGTCGTGCTCCTCGGCGAGGGCCTGCTTGACCCGCTCGGCCAGCTGCGGCTTGCGCTCCGGGTGGTCCATGAACGCCCGGAAGCCCAGCAGCAGGTCCGGGGTGTGCTCGACCTTGGTGGCCATGCTCAGGTACTGCTCGGCGTAGTCGCGCCAGCCGAACTCGATCGCCTTCATCTTGCGCAGCGAGGTGACCGCGGCCCGCTTGCCCGCGGCCTTCACCGCGATGGTGTCCGCGCCGAACCACAGCCGGTCGCCGACCCCGGCAGCCACCGCCGAGTAGGCGCGGGCGTACCCGGTGAACAGCCACTTCACCGGTCCGCCGGTGAGCCCGGTCGCGGTGCGCCGCACGCTGGTCTCCACCCGGTCGGCCAGCACGACGAACTTCCCGGCGCCGACGGTGCGGCCCAGCTCGCGGGCGGTGACGGCGCGCAGTTCGCTGGTGGACAGCCCGGCGATCAGCGGTAACCCGATCTCCAGGTGCCGGGAGCGGACCTTCAGGCCGAGCAGCGCGGTGTCCTCCCGCAGCCGGGCGGTGGGCTGCGAGGTCACCCGGACCCCGTCCGGGGCGGACGCGCCGGACCCCGAGCAGATCGAGTCGACCATCTTCCAGACCTTGGGCTGCGCGCCGCGGGTCAGCTCGACGCCGCGCGGGCGTTCGCGTCTGCGCAGCACGGTCCGCAGCCCGATGCCGATCACCGCGGCCACCACGACCGCGGCGAACCCGGCGCGGACGCCGCCCCCGAAGTCGAGGCGGATGGTGTAGGCCGCTACCAAGAGCAGGCCCAGCACCAAGCAGAGGGGCACGGCGAAGAAGCCGATGTGCAACGCCAGCGCCAAGGTGGCGCGCCAGGGGCCACGCACGGTGTTGAAACTCCCGAGTGAAGGTGTCGACTGCTCGCGGTCCGAACCCGGCGCGACGAGCGCAGCGACGGGAGGTGCGGGGGCAGTCTTAGCGGAAATCAGCCGGACGTCAATCCATCAGAAGTACGTCCACAGTGGAACCGGCGGGCAGTTCCACCGTTTCCTCCGGTACTTCCAGCAGGCAGTTCGCCGTGGCCATCGCGGACAGCAGGTGCGATCCGGGGCCACCGTGCGGGGTGACCTCGTCGGTGGCGGGGTCGTACAGCGCCCTGCGGTACTGCCGCTTGCCGGGCGGGCCCTCCAGCGAGCTGGTCAGCGTCGCCTTCCTGCCGGGCCGCTCGGCCTGCCGGTGCCCGGCCGCGGCGCGCAGCGCGGGCCGCACGAAGACCTCGAAGGAGACCATCGCGCTGACCGGGTTGCCGGGCAGCGTCACCACCGCGGGCCCGCCCCGGTACCGGCCGGCGCCCTGCGGCATCCCGGGCTGCATGGCGACCTTGGTGAACTCGACGCCGTTGCCGGACAGCGAGTCCTTCACCACCTCGTACGCCCCGGCGCTGACCCCGCCGGAGGTGATGATCAGGTCGGTCTCGTCCAGGTGCGGGGCGAGCGCGGCGTGGAACGACGCCACGTCGTCCGGCACGAAGCGCAGCAGCTCGGCGCGCCCGCCCGCCTCCCGCACCGCGGTGGCCAGCATCAGGCCGTTGGACTCGTAGATCTGCCCGGTCCGCAGCGGGGAACCGGGTTCGACGAGTTCCGAGCCGGTGGACAGCACCAGCACCCGCACGGGTCTGCGCACGGGCAGCCGCGCGGCGCCGACGGCGGCGGCGATGCCCAGCTGGGTGGGGCCCAGCGTGGTCCCCGCCGCCAGCACGGCCGTGCCGACCCGCACGTCCTCCCCGGCGCGGCGCACGTGCACGCCGGGTTGCGCCGAGGCGTGCACCCGCACTTCGGCGGTGCCGCCGTCGGTGCGCTCCACCGGCACGATCGCGTCCGCGCCGGACGGCACCTGGGCGCCGGTCATGATCCGGTGCGCGGTGCCGGGCAGCAGCGGCGGGCTGTCGACCCGCCCGGCGGGCAGGTCTTCGGCCACCGGCAGCACCACGGGCTGCTCGGGGCTCGCTCCGGTGACGTCCACGGACCGCACGGCGTAGCCGTCCATCGCCGAGTTGTCGAAGGGCGGCAGCGGGATCGCCGCGACGAGGTCCTCGGCCAGCGCCAGCCCGAGGCAATCGGCGAGCGGCCGGGATTCCACCGGCGCCGGGGTCAGCAGCGCCGCGACCCGCGCGCGGTGCGCGGGCACCGGGGTCAGGCCGGAGGGTCCAGTTGCGTGGGGCACGCCCCGATCATCGGGCATCGGGTACCGGGCTGTCGCCACCGGCGTGCGGAAAGTCGCCCGGGCGCCCGTGGCAGACTGCCGGGCGATCGTGTGAGCGGCGCGGGGAGGGGAGGGGCTGTGCAGGTGCGGAACCGGCACACGCCGTCGTTCGGAGTGTCCCGGCTGCTGCTCGCGCCCGGCGAACCCGTCCGGATCGCCTCCGGTGCGCTGCTGGCCACCAGCTACGGCGTGGCGGTGGAGGTGCGCGGCGGAGGTCTGCTCAAGTCGCTGGCGAAGGGCCGGTCCGCCGCCGTGACCACCTGCACCGCCGGGCAGCAGGGCGGCTGGGTGGACGTGGCGCCCGCGCTGCCGGGTGATCTGCACGTGCTGGAGCCGGACGGCCAGGGCTGGTGCGTGACGGGGTCGGCGTGGCTCGCGTCCGCCTCCGGGGTGCGGTTCGACGAGCAGTGGGCCGGGTTCAAGAACCTCTTCGGCGGGGAGCGCGGTTTCCTCGGCCACGTCAGCGGCCAGGGGCCGGTGGTGCTGGCCTGCTGCGGCGCGCTGGACGTGATGACCTTGCAGCCGGGGGAGTTCCTCACCGTCTCACCCGGGCACGTGGTGGCGTACGGGGATGCGGTGCAGACGCGGTTGCGGCAGCTGGGGCAGGGCGTGGCGCAGTCGTTGAAGACGGGGGAGGGGCTGGTGTTCGATTTCGCCGGCCCGGGCCAGGTGCTGGTGCAGACGCGGGATCCGCGTTCCATGGTGGGCTGGTTGCATTCGCAGGGGTTCGGCGCACCCCGTTCTTGAGCGCGGTATTCGGCGGCGCGGGAATGCGGGCCGCTTTCGGTGGCCGGGTTCGATGCCGGGTCTCGCGGGCGGGCGGCAATGGGGAACGATCTTCATTTCGGATTGCGCCCGCGCTCGTTCCGGATCGGTCCGTCCGGCGGTGCCCGCTGCGCGTTCGCCCGCGCCGCCGGATGCCGGAGCGCGGGTTCCGGCCGGCTTTCGCGCCGCTGCTCCCGCGCCGCTGCGAAATTCGGAATATTCCCTGATTCTCGTGTCGGCGAATCGGCCCAACCGAATCGCTCCGGCTACGCGCCGTGGCTGGGAAATGCACTCGTTCGGAGCAGTATTTCGCGGAAAAGTCGCAATGGTCAACAGCGGACGAACCGGGTCGACTCCGGTAGCGTCATCCGTGCTCCATCGGCGCTTTTTCGGGGCGCTGCGCATCACATTTCAACGAGGAGGACGCCGTGGCGGTCGGCACGGTCAAATGGTTCAACTCGGAGAAGGGGTACGGCTTCATCGCCACCGATGGTGGTTCCGATGTGTTCGTGCACTACTCCGCGATCAACATGTCCGGTTTCCGCACCCTCGCCGAAGGTGACCGGGTCGAATTCGAGGTGAAGGCGGGGCGCGACGGTCGAAGCCAAGCCGACGGCGTCCGCAAGGTCTGAAACCCGCCGCCCAGTGGCCCGCCCCGCAACCGGGGGCGGGCCACTGGGCTCTTCCGGCCCGAACCGGTGGAACCCGCAGACGGGGAAGATCGCGGGACGTTAGGCTCCCTGACGTGTCGGAAGACCTCACCGGGCGCCGTCTCGGCCACTACAAGATCGACGGAGTGCTCGGCCGCGGCGGTATGAGCGTGATGTACCGCGCCACCGATACCCGGCTGGGCCGCAAGGTCGCGCTCAAGATCATGGGCGAGCACATCACCGGCGACGCGGAGTTCCGCGAGCGCTTCGTCGACGAAGCCCGCAACACCTCGGCCATCGACCACGCGAACATCGTGCCGCTGTACGACTTCGGCGAGGTCGACGGCATGCTCTACATCGCGATGCGGCTGGTCGACGGGTCCGACCTGGCCAGCCTGATCAAGGACGGGCCGATCTCGCCGCCGCGCGCGCTGGAGCTGCTCAGCCAGGTCGCCGAGGCGCTGGACATGCTGCACGAGCGCGGTCTGGTGCACCTCGACCTGAAGCCGGCGAACGTGCTGGTGACCTCGCGGGAGTCGTCCAACGAGCACGTGTACCTCGCGGACTTCGGGCTCACCCGCCGCGGCGCGACCGGGCACCGCACCAGCTCCGGCGACTTCCTCGGCTCCCCGACCTACGCCGCGCCCGAGCACCTGCGCGGCGAGCCGGTGGACGGCCGCACCGACCTGTACGCGCTGTGCTGCATGCTGTTCGCCTGCCTGACCGGCGGCCCGCCGTTCCAGGGCCAGGTGCAGGAGGTCATCCAGGGCCACCTGGGCACCGCGCCGCCGTCCGCGCTGTCGCTGGTGGCGCTGCCGGTGGGGCTGGACGAGGTGCTGCGCAAGGGCATGTCGAAGAAGGCCGACCAGCGCTACGACACCTGCAAGGAGCTGATGGCGGCGGCGAAGGCCGCGCTGAACGCGCCGCCGGACGCGCCGACGAAGAAGACGATGCCGACGCTCGGGCCGCCGTCCGGCCCGCAGCAGGTCCAGCCCGCGCCGCCGCCGGCCCGCTCGCCGCAGCAGTCCGGCCCGGTCCCGCCGCCCGCCGCGCCGGTCACCGGCCCGCAGCCCGCACCGTCCGGCCCGCAGCCCGCACCGGGGCCGCAGCAGTCCGGTCCGTACGGCCCGCCGTACCAGCAGCCGCCGCGCCCGATGTCCGGTCCCGGCGCCGATCCGGTGCGGTTGCGCCCGCCGATGCCGGCGCAGTCCGCGTCGTTCGCCACCGACAAGGGCGGTGGTTCGGCGAAGTGGCTGGTGCCGCTGCTGATCGCGCTCGCCGCGATCGTCCTGGTGATCGTGTTCATCGCGCTGGCGTCCTCGTCGAGCGGCGGTTCCGGCGGCTCCGGCGGGGCCACGACGTCGGCCGCGAACTCGTCCTCGGTCGAGCCGAGCGGCCTGCCCACCGAGGTCCCGACGGTCGGCCGCTGAGCATGGCGTCGGCCACCCCGTCGGGTGGCCGCGTACGGCCCGAACGGGGGAAATGCGGCTGGTCGAGGCATCGCGCGCCGAAGCGGCTTGCACTCGCCCGGCGTGAGTGCTAAACCTGGATTTGGCACTCAGCGCAGTTGAGTGCCAGGTCGGGACGGTGAGGCCGTCCGCGCTCCGCCACACGACGGCGGGTGCGCGACCGGTCGTCCGTCGCGGGCACCGAGCCTGGCCGAGCACAGAGTCCTGCCACGGGGTGAATCTGCCTTTCGTGGCGTCCAGATAGGTGGAGGACCACACCGCAATGGCCAAGATGATCGCGTTCGACGAGGAAGCCCGCCGCGGCCTTGAGCGCGGCATGAACACCCTCGCTGACGCCGTCAAGGTGACGCTCGGGCCGAGGGGCCGCAACGTCGTGCTCGAGAAGAAGTGGGGCGCGCCGACCATCACCAACGACGGCGTCTCCATCGCCAAGGAGATCGAGCTCGAGGACCCGTACGAGAAGATCGGGGCCGAGCTCGTCAAGGAAGTGGCGAAGAAGACCGATGACGTCGCCGGTGACGGCACGACGACCGCCACCGTGCTCGCCCAGGCGCTGGTGCGCGAGGGTCTGCGCAACGTCGCCGCCGGCGCCAGCCCGATCGCCCTCAAGCGGGGCATCGAGAAGGCCACCGAGGCGATCGCCGAGCAGCTCCTCAAGAGCGCCAAGGAGATCGAGACCAAGGACCAGATCGCCTCCACCGCGGCGATCTCGGCCGGCGACCGCCAGATCGGCGAGCTGATCGCCGAGGCCATGGACAAGGTCGGCAAGGAAGGCGTCATCACCGTCGAGGAGAGCAACACCTTCGGGCTCGAACTCGAGCTCACCGAGGGCATGCGCTTCGACAAGGGCTACATCTCGCCTTACTTCGTCACCGACACGGAGCGGATGGAGGCGTCGCTCGACGACCCGTACATCCTGCTGCTGAGCTCCAAGGTCTCGAACATCAAGGACCTGCTCCCGCTGCTCGAGAAGGTCATGCAGGCCAACAAGCCGCTGCTGATCATCTCCGAGGACGTCGAGGGCGAGGCCCTGTCCACCCTGGTGGTCAACAAGATCCGCGGCACCTTCAAGTCCGTCGCGGTCAAGGCCCCCGGCTTCGGCGACCGCCGCAAGGCGATGCTGCAGGACATGGCGATCCTGACCGGCGGCCAGGTCATCAGCGAAGAGGTCGGCCTCAAGCTGGAGACCGCGGACCTGCCGCTGCTGGGCCAGGCCCGCAAGGTCGTCGTCACCAAGGACGAGACCACCATCGTCGAAGGTGCGGGCGACGACGAGCAGATCGCCGGCCGGGTCAACGAGATCCGCGCCGAGATCGACCGCTCGGACTCCGACTACGACCGCGAGAAGCTGCAGGAGCGCTTGGCCAAGCTGGCCGGTGGCGTGGCCGTCATCAAGGCGGGTGCGGCGACCGAGGTCGAGCTCAAGGAGCGCAAGCACCGCATCGAGGACGCGGTCCGCAACGCCAAGGCCGCCGTCGAGGAGGGTGTCGTCGCCGGTGGCGGCGTGGCCCTGCTGCAGGCCGCCGTGTCCGCGTTCGACGGCCTCAAGCTCGAGGGCGACGAGGCGACCGGTGCCAACAGCGTCAAGCTGGCCGTCGAGGCCCCGCTGAAGCAGATCGCGATCAACGCCGGTCTCGAAGGCGGCGTCGTGGCGGAGAAGGTCAAGAACCTGCCCGTCGGGCACGGCCTCAACGCCGCGACCGGCGAGTACGAGGACCTGCTGGCGGCCGGCGTGCCGGACCCGACCAAGGTCACCCGCTCGGCGCTGCAGAACGCCGCGTCGATCGCCGCGCTGTTCCTGACCACCGAAGCCGTGGTCGCGGACAAGCCGGAGAAGGAAGCCGCCGGTGCGGCCGGCGGTGGCGACCCGATGGGTGGCATGGGCGGCATGATGTGACCCAGGCCGGTCACCGGGGTTCGCGCTGAATCCCAGCAACCGCACGAGAAGGGCCGTCCCGTTCCGGGGCGGCCCTTCTCGCGCTCCGGGCCCGGCCGGCCTGCGGCCGATCGGGGGACGCTGCGGCCGGACGCGTGGCGCAAGCCGGTCAGGTCGCGGCGTCCGCCGGGACGGTGTGATCTCCTGAGCACCCACGTGACACGTCCGCTCAGGTCGAGGAGGTTCGGGCGAATGGCCATTCCAGGTGCGTTGCGCCGGTTCGGTGGTTCGGCGGCGATCGTGCTCAGCGCCGCGCTGGTCGCCGCGGGTTGCACCGACGCGGCACCGCCACCGCCGCAGCCCGGCGCGGGCGCGGAAGCGGGGCCGTCGTCCTACCCGGCCGAAGGCGTGCCCGAGGTGGTGCCGCAGCCGCAGAAGGCCGAGCGGCTCGGCGACGACGTCGCGGTGCGCGGCAAGGTCGAGCTCGTCGTCGACCCCTTCGTGGACGAACCCACCCGGGACCTGGCGCAGCGCGTGCTGCGCGAGGCCGGTGCCTCCGACGTGGTGGTGCGCGAACCGGGCCCGCCCGCCGAGGACGCGACGCTGCTGGTGCGGATCGGGGACCGGATGGCCCCCGGCGTGGTGAAGGGCCTGCAGGCCAACGGGTGGGGCGCGCCGTCACCGCTGCCCGCGGAGGGCTACGTGCTCGCCGCGCGCGGCGGCCAGGACACCGTGGTGATCGGCGCCGACGACGCGGCGGGCGCCTACTACGGCGTGCAGACGCTGCGCCAGCTCGCGTCGCCCGGCCGGATCGCCGGGGTCGGCGTGGTCGACCAGCCGAACATGCCGATCCGCGGCTCCATCGAAGGCTTCTACGGGAGCCCGTGGACGCACGCGGAACGGATGGACCAGCTGGCGTTCTACGGCGACGTCAAGCTCAACACCTACGTCTACGCGCCGAAGGACGACCCGTACCACCGGGAGCGCTGGCGCGAGCCGTACCCGGCGGACAAGCTCTCCGAGGTGCGCGAGCTGATCGGCCAGGCCGCGGCGCACCACGTGCGGTTCACCTTCGCGCTGTCCCCCGGCCAGTCGATCTGCTTCAGCGACCCCGCGGACTTCCAGGCGCTGCTGGCGAAGCTGCAGGCCGTGTACGACTCGGGCGTGCGGGACTTCTCGGTGCCGTTCGACGACATCTCCTACACCCGCTGGAACTGCGGGGAGGACCAGGCGCGCTACGGCGCACCCGGCGAGTCGGCGGCGGGCCGCGCGCAGGCGGAGATCCTCAGCCGCGTGCAGCGCGAGTTCATCGACACCCACCCCGACGCGCGCCCGTTGCAGATGGTGCCCACCGAGTACTCCGACTACGACGACTCGCCGTACAAGACGGCGCTGCGCGAGGGTCTGGACCCGCGGGTCGTGGCGATGTGGACCGGGGACGGCGTGATCCCGCGGCAGATCACCGTCTCGGACGCGGAGAAGGCCGCGCAGGCGTGGGGCCGGAAGGTGTTCCTGTGGGACAACTACCCGGTCAACGACTTCGACGGCTCTGAGGGCCGGTTGCTGCTCGGGCCGTACGGGGAACGCGAACCGGGCTTGGGCGAGCAGCTCGTCGGTGACGTGGTGAACCCGATGAACCAGGCCGCGGCCAGCAAGGTCGTCGAGATCGGCGCGGCCGACTTCGCCTGGAACGACGACGACTTCGACGCGCAGCGCGCGCACCGCGCGGCGGCGCGCTACCTGGCGACGGACCCGGCGGCGGCGTTGCGCCCGGCTTCGGCGGCCGACCCGGCGACGACGCGGGCCCTGCAGGTGTTCTTCGACCTCAACAGCATGGCGCCGCTGGCGAACGGTTCCCCGTGGCTGCCGCCGGCGCCGGAGCTGGCGCGGCGCATCGAGGAGTTCCGCTCCGGGTGGGATGGCGGGGACCGGGCGCGGGCGCTGAACGAGCTGCGGGACTACGCGCGGCAGATCGCGGACGCCCCGGAGCTCATCCGCGAGTCGGCGCCCGCGGACTTCGTCGCCGACTCGGAGCCGTGGCTGCGGGCCACCGACCTGTGGGGTGACGCGCTCGTGACCACGGTGGACGGCCTGCAGGCGCGGGAGGACGGTGCCGGGCAGGTCGCGGACGAGCGGTTCGCCGTCGCGGCCGACCTGGCCCGTCGGGCCGAGCAGGTGCAGACGATTCCGGGCGAGACCCGGCCGCAGGGCCCGGTGCGCCTCGCCGACGGGGTGCTGGACGTGTTCGTCCGGCAGGCCCCGCAGCTGTAAGCCGGTCGGCGGGGGCTCAGCCCTCCGGGACCAGGACCCAGCAGACCAGGTACAGCAGGATCCCGGTGCCGAAGCCGAGGACGGTGGCGGCGACCAGCGCGACCCGCACCAGGGTCGCGTCGATGCCGAGCAGGTCGGCGGCGCCGCCGCACACCCCGGCGAGCATCCCGTCCCGCCGCCGCCGAGGCCGTCCGGCCCGGTCTCGGTGGTGCCGGTGTCCAGGTGGTTCGTCGTCTCCGTCATGCCACCAGACTGGTCGCCGGACGGCCCCGGAACATCCGGGGCGACCCCGGTCCGCACCCCTACGCCTTCCGGCGCCCGCCTCCGGGAAGCCCCGCACCCGGACGGTCCGGCACCCCGCCCGTGACATGATCGGCTTCGAACGGAAGGGGTGGCATGAGCCGGTTCAGCGGGTTCCCCGCGCACGTCGAGAAGTACGTCGGCACGGTCCGCGGCGCGGACTCCCGCGGCACCGGCGGGCGCGAGCGCGCGTACCACCTCGTCTACTGCGACCACCGCTCCGGGCCGTACGTGTCGGTGCTGACCAGCGGGCTGCGCGAGCACACGGCGGGCGCCCCGCTGCCGCAGGAGGTGCTGTGCACGGTGCACGCCGACCAGGAGATCCACGGCAGGCACCTCACGGCGGTGGTCGCCGAACTGCTCACCGAGTCGAACAGCCGCGTCGGCTACGGTGCCCTGATCATGAACGACCGCCTGCTGCTGCCGGAGACCGAGATCGCGGGCGCGCTGGCCGCGCCGCACCCGTACCTGGCCGACGAGTTCGACGTGCTGCTGGACGAGGACGGCGGCCCGGTGCTGCAGCTGATCACGCTGCTGCCGGTCACCCGCGGCGAGTCGCAGCTGGTGGCCCGCTACGGCCGGGACGCCCTCTACGACCGCTGGGAGCAGCGGAACGTGGACCTCACCGACATCCGCAGGCCGTCCGCGGCCTGACCCGCGCGAGCCGGGCGCCGCGCGGCCCGCGGGTGGTTACGCTCGCGGGATGGGTGAGTGGCGTTCCCCGGCCGAGGTGGCCGCGGCGCTGGACGCGACCGGGTACCTGCCGGACGAGGGCATCGCCACGGCGGTGTTCCTCGCGCTGCGGATGCACCGCCCGCTGCTGTGCGAGGGCGAGCCGGGCACCGGCAAGACGGAGCTCGCGCGGTCGCTGGCCGCGGCGCTCGGCGTGCGGCTGATCCGGTTGCAGTGCCACGAGGGCATCGACGCCGCGCAGGCCCTTTACGACTGGGACTTCCCGCGGCAGCTGCTGCACCTGCGCACCTTGGAGGCCGCGGCGGGCGGAGCGCTGGACGCGGACGCCGCGGAACCTTCGCTGTACCGGGAGCGGTTCCTGCTGGCCCGTCCGCTGCTGCGGGCGTTGCGGGAAGCGCCGTGCGTGCTGCTGGTGGACGAGATCGACCGCGCCGACGACGAGTTCGAGGCGTTCCTGCTGGAGTTCCTGTCCGAGCACGCGGTGAGCATCCCGGAGTTCGGCGAGGTCCGCGCCGAGGTGCCCCCGGTGGTGGTGCTGACCTCGAACCGCACCCGCGAACTGCACGACGCGCTGAAGCGCCGCTGCCTGTACCACTGGCTGGACCACCCGGACCTGGCGCGGGAGGTCGCGATCCTGCGCCGCCGGTCGCCCGGCCTGGACGAGCGGCTCGCCGCGCAGGTGGCGGACGCGGTGCAGCGGATGCGGGAGCTGGAGCTGGTGAAACCGCCGGGCGTGGCGGAGGCGCTGGACTGGGCGCGGGCGTTGCAAGCGCTGGGCGCCGCCGAGTTCGACCCGGAGCGGGCGGCCGCCGCGCTCGGTGCGGTGCTGAAGTACCGGGAGGACGCGGACCGGGTGCGCGCCGCCGGGCTGCTCGGCTGACGCCGGGCATCATGGAGCGGTGAGCACCACCGCCGGTCTCGTCGGTTTCGCCCGGTCGCTGCGGTTCTCCGGCATGGCCTGCGGCCCGGACCGGGTGCGGGCGTTCCTGGCCGCCACCGCGCACACCGGGATGGCGGAGCGCTCCGCGGTGTACTGGGCGGGCCGGGTGACGTTGTGCGCGGACCCCGCGGACCTGGCCCGTTACGACGCCGCGTTCGCCGCGTGGTTCGGCGGCGCCGCGCCGCGGCCGCGGGCACCTGCCGCGCCGCGCCGGGCTCGGATCGCCCCGCTCGAACCGGGGGAGCGGCAGCAGGAGTCCGAGGAGGCCGAGCCGGTGCGCGCCGCGGCCGCCGACGAGGTGCTGCGGCACCGGGACCTCGCCGGCCTGGGCGAGGCCGAGCGCGAACACCTGCGCCGTCTGCTCGCGACCGTGCGGCCCGATCCGCCGGACCGGCCGGCCGCGCGGTGGCGCCGGGCCCGGCACGGCCCGCTGGACGCCCGGGCGACGTTGCGGGCGGTGCTGCGCTCCGGGGGCGAGCCGCCGCGGCTGGAGCGCAGGCGCCGCGGCCGCCGGGCCCGGCGGGTGGTGCTGGTGGTCGACGTCTCCGGGTCGATGGAGCCGTACGCGGACGCGCTGCTGCGGTTCGCGCACGTGGTGGTCCGCCGGGCTCCGGCGAGCACCGAGGTGTTCACGCTCGGCACCCGCCTCACGCGGGTCACGGCGCAGCTGCGCGGGCGCGACCCGGAGCGGGCGTTGCGGGCCGCCGCGGCGGCGGTGCCGGACTTCTCTGGCGGCACCCGGCTCGGCGAGGTGCTGCGGGCCTTCCTGGACCGGTGGGGGCGGCGGGGCACGGCGCGCGGCGCGGTCGTCGTGGTGTTCTCCGACGGCTGGGAGCGCGGTGATCCGGCGCTGCTCGGCGAGCAGCTGCGGCACCTGCGGCGGCTGGCGCGGGCTGTGATCTGGGCGAACCCGCACGCCGGGCACGGCGGGTACGCGCCGGTGCAGTCCGGGATCGCGGCGGCGCTGCCGCACTTGGACGCGCTCGTACCGGGGCACAGCCTCGGCTCGTTGCAACGGGTGTGGGCGGAAGTCGTCCGCCTGGGCGGGAATGCGACGGCCGTCCGGGGTGCTGAGATGGCCATGACACGGCGAGGTGCAGCGGAGGTGGGCCGTGCGTGACGTGCTCGACGAGGTGTTCCAGCGGTGGGAGTCCGGGGAGTCGGTCGGCCTCGGCACGGTGGTCGCGACCTTCCGGTCCGCGCCGCGCCCGCCCGGGGCGTCGATGCTGGTCACCGAGGGCGGTGAGGCCGTCGGCAGCGTCTCCGGCGGGTGCGTGGAAGGAGCGGTGTACGAGCGGGCGACCGCGGTGCTCGACGGCGAACCGGCGGCGTTGCAGCGCTACGGCGTCAGCGACGACGACGCGTTCGCGGTCGGATTGACCTGCGGCGGCATCCTCGACGTGTTCGTGGAGCGGGTGGACCGCGATTCGTTCCCCGACTTCGACGCGGTCGCGAAGTCGGTGCGCGAGGAGGAACCGGTGGCGGTCGCGACCGTCGTGGACCATCCCGATCCGGCCCGGGTCGGTGCCCACCTGCTCGTGTGGCGGGAGCGCACGCAGGGTGGGCTCGGCGAGGCACGGGTCGACGACGCGGTCGCCGACGACGCCCGCGGCATGCTCGCCAGCGGTCGCAGCGGCGTCCTGGAGTACGGGCCGCAGGGGCAGCGGCGCGGCGAGGGCATGCGGGTGTTCGTGAACGCCTTCGAACCGCCGCCGCGGATGCTGGTGTTCGGCGCGATCGACTTCGCCGCGGCGATGGCCCGCATCGGCTCGTTCCTCGGCTACCGGGTGACGGTGTGCGACGCGCGGCCGGTGTTCGCCACCCGCTCCCGGTTCCCCGGGGTGGACGACGTGGTCGTGGACTGGCCGCACCGCTACCTCGCGGCGGAGGCGGAGGCGGGCCGGCTGGACGCGCGGACCGCGGTGATGGTGCTGACGCACGACCCGAAGTTCGACGTGCCGGTGCTGGAGATCGCGCTGCGGCAGCGGCTCGGCTACGTGGGCGCGATGGGTTCGCGGCGCACCCACGACGACCGGATGCTGCGGTTGCGGGAGATCGGGGTCCCGGAGGCGGACCTGGCCCGGTTGTCCTCTCCGATCGGCCTGGACCTGGGGGCCCGCACCCCGGAGGAGACAGCGGTGTCGATCGCCGCCGAGCTGATCGCGCTGCGCTGGGGCGGGCTCGGCGCCCGGCTCACCGAGACGGAAGGACCCATCCACCGCTGACGGCCCGCCCGCTCGGGGCGACTCCTGGTGCCGACCGACTACGTGGAGGTCCCCGGCTCGCCCGGGGTCGCGGAGCTGGCGCCCGGCGAGACCGCCTACGCCGGCGTGCGGGCCGAGTACGGGGAGACGGACTTCGTCGCGGTCGGGTTCGGCGCGACCCCGGCGGGCACGGCGGGGTTCAGCAACGTCGTGGTCGAGGGGCCGGGGAGCCGTACCCGTGGCTGCCGATCACGAGCCTGCGGATCGGCACCGTGCAGCCGACCCCCGACGGCGTCCTGCTCTGAGGCCGGGGGCGGTCGTCCCGTTCGGGGCGATCGCCACCCGCGCGCGAGCGTCCGGGTTGCTCGCGGAGGGGCGGCGTAGCAGGCTCGGTGGATGTGACCCCTGTCACTCGAACGGGGCTCGCGTTTCCCGAACGCCCGCGCTCCCGCGGCCCGTCCTCTGGAGGCCCGATGCCGCGCATCACCGTCAACGTCGACGGCACCGACCACACCGACGACGTGGAGCCCCGAACCCTGCTCGTGCAGCACCTGCGGGAGCGGCTCGGCAAGGTCGGCACCGTCGTCGGCTGCGACACCAGCAACTGCGGCGCCTGCACCGTCCACCTGGACGGGCAGAGCGTCAAGGCCTGCTCCGTGCTGGCGGTGCAGGCCGACGGACACCACGTCACCACGATCGAAGGGCTCGCCCGCGACGGCGAGCTCCACCCCTTGCAGCAGGCCTTCCACGACGCCCACGCGCTGCAGTGCGGGTTCTGCACCCCCGGCATGATCATGCAGGCGCTGGACCTGCTCGCCGAGACGCCCGACCCGGACGAGCAGCAGGTCCGCGAAGGCCTCGAAGGCAACCTGTGCCGCTGCACCGGCTACCAGAACATCGTCCGGGCCGTCCAGGACGCGGCGCGGCGGATGCGCCCCGGGGCCGGGCCACCGCTGGAACAGGACGCCCCGCGGCAGCGCACGTCCGCCGAGACCCGGACCGAGGTGGGGCGGCCATGACCTCCACCGCCGAACCGGAACTCGGCCGCGCGCGCAAGCGCAAGGAGGACGCCCGCCTCATCACCGGGCGCACCCGCTGGACCGACAACATCGCGCTGCCCGGCATGCTGCACCTGGCCGTGCTGCGCAGCCCCGCCGCGCACGCCCGCATCGCCTCCATCGACACCGAGCGCGCCGCGAAGATGCCCGGCGTCCGCGCCGTCCGCACCGGCCGCGACCTCGCCGCCGTCCAGGGCAGCCTGCCGTGCGCGTGGCCGATCACCCCGGACATGAAGGCGCCGCAGGCGCCGTCGCTGGCGGTGGACGCGGTGCACTTCGCCGGGGAGGCCGTCGCCGTCGTCGCCGCCCGCAGCGCCGCCGAGGCCCACGACGCGCTGGACGCGATCGACGTGGACTACGACGACCTGCCCGTGGTGCTCGACCTCGACGCCGCCGCAGCCGCGGATTCCCCGCTGGTGCACGAAGAACTCGGCACCAACCGCAGCGCCACCTGGACCTTCGACTCCGCCGAGGCGGGCACCGGCGGTGACGTGGAGCGGGCCCTCGCCGAAGCCGAGGTGCGGATCGACCGGACCTTCCGCCAGCAGCGGCTCATCCCGGCGTTCATGGAACCCCGCTCCGTCGTCGTCGACCCCACCGGCGACCAGTGCACGATGTGGTCGGCCACCCAGGTCCCGCACATCCTGCGGCTCATGCTGGCGACCACGCTGGGCGTGCCGGAACAGCGGATCCGGGTGATCGCGCCGGACGTCGGCGGCGGGTTCGGCGGCAAGCTCCAGGTGACCCCGGAGGAGATCATCACCTTCCTGCTGGCCCGCGAACTCGGCGTGCCGGTGAAGTGGACCGAATCCCGCTCCGAGTCGATGGTCGCCGCTCACCACGGCCGCGACCAGGTGCAACGGCTGTCGCTCGCCGCGCGCCGCGACGGGACCGTCACCGGGCTGAAGGTGGAGCTGCTCGCCGACATGGGCGCCTACTTGCGGCTGGTCACCCCGGGCGTGCCGATCCTCGGCGCGTTCATGTTCAACGGGATCTACAAGTTCCCGGCCTACCACTTCAGCTGCACCACCGTGTTCACCAACAAGACGCCGACCGACGCGTACCGGGGTGCCGGGCGGCCGGAGGCGACCTTCGGCATCGAGCGGATGATGGACGAACTCGCCGCCGAGCTCGGTGCGGACCCGCTGGAACTGCGGCGCAAGAACTGGATCGAGCGCGACGAGTTCCCGTTCGACACCGTCTCCGGGCTGACCTACGACTCGGGCGACTACGCGGCGGCGACCGACGAGGCGGTGCGGCTGCTGGGCTACGCGGAGCTGCGCGCCGAGCAGGCCGAGCGCAGGCGGACCGGTGCCGCGGTGCAGCTGGGCATCGGGGTCTCCACGTTCACCGAGATGTGCGGGCTCGCCCCGTCCAGGGTGCTCGGGTCGCTGTCCTACGGCGCGGGCGGCTGGGAGCACGCGGCGATCCGGGTGCTGCCCACCGGTGGGGTCGAGGTCGTCACCGGCGTCTCCCCGCACGGGCAGGGCCACGAGACGGCGTGGAGCCAGCTGGTCGCCGACCGGCTCGGCGTGCCGTTCGAGGACGTCGCGGTGCTGCACGGCGACACGCAGACCTCGCCGAAGGGCCTGGACACCTACGGTTCGCGGTCGCTCGCCGTGGGCGGCATGGCGGTGGTCGCCGCCGCTGACAAGGTGATCGAGAAGGCGCGGCGGATCGCCGCGCACCTGATGGAGTGCGCCGAGGACGACGTGGAGTTCGAAGCGGGCCGGTTCGGCGTGCGCGGCACCTCGCGGAGCACCGCGTTGGGCGAGGTGGCGCTGGCCGCGTTCGCCGCGCACGACCTGCCCGAAGGGGTCGAGCCCTCGCTGGACGCCGACGCCACCTTCGACCCGGAGAACTTCTCGTTCCCGCACGGCACCCACCTGTGCGCGGTCGAAGTGGACACCGAGACGGGCCGGGTGCGGATCCGCGAGTACGCGTGCGTCGACGACGTGGGCACCGTGGTGAACCCGCTGATCGTGGAGGGCCAGGTGCACGGCGGGCTCGCCCAGGGCATCGCGCAGGCGCTGTACGAGGAGGCCGTGCACGACGAGAGCGGCACCCTCACCACGGCGACGCTCGCCGACTACCTGGTGCCCTCCGCCGCGGACCTGCCGGAGTACACCACCGGCCGCACCGAGACGCGGGCGACGTCGAACCGGCTGGGCGTGAAGGGCGTCGGGGAGGCGGGCACCATCGCCTCCACCCCGGCGGTGGTCAACGCGGTGGTGGACGCGATCCGCCACCTCGGGGTGACCGACGTGGAGATGCCGTGCTCACCGCAGCGGGTGTGGCGGGCGATCACCGGGGCGCGCGCCTCCGGCGCCACCGCACCGGAACCCGGCGGCGGCACGGGTTCGATGAACCGAGTTCCAGGAGGCGACCGATGATCCCGGCGGCGTTCGACCACATCGCACCGTCCACCGTGGAGGAAGCGGTGCGCGCGCTGCGGGAGGCCGGGGACGAGGCGAAGGTGCTCGGCGGCGGGCAGAGCCTGCTGCCGGTGCTGCGGATGCGGCTCGCCGACCCGCAGCTCGTCGTCGACCTCGGCCGCATCCCGGAGCTGCGCGGCGTGCGGGAGGAGGGCGGCACCGTCGTCATCGGCGCGATGACCACCCACCACGACGTGCTCCGGGACCGGCTGGTCCGCGCGCACCTGCCGCTGCTCGCGCAGGCCACCCGCACCGTCGCCGACCCGCAGGTGCGCCACCGCGGAACGTTCGGCGGGGCCCTCGCGCACGCCGACCCGGCCGGGGACCTGCCCGCGCCCGCGCTGGTGCTGGACGCGGAACTGGTGCTCGCCGGGCCGGACGGGCGGCGGACCGTTCCGGCCGCCGAGTTCTTCACCGACCTGTTCACCACCGCACTGGAACCGGACGAGCTGCTGGTGGAGGTGCGGCTGCCGAAGTGGACGGGCTGGTCGGCGCACTACGAGAAGTTCAACCGGGTCGCCCAGGCCTGGTCGATGGTCGGCGTGGCCGCCGCGGTGCGGGTGGACGGCGGCGCGATCGCCGAAGCCCGCGTCGGCCTCACCAACATGGGGCCGGTGCCGATCCGCGCGTTCGGGGTGGAGCGGGCGCTGGTCGGCGCCCCGGCCGAAGCGGGTGCGATCCGCCGCGCCGCCGAGCTCGCCACCGAGGGGACCAGCCCCGCCGCGGACGCGAGCGCCGACGTGGACTACCGGGAACACCTCGCGCAGGTCCTCACCGGACGAGCGGTGGCCGCGGCCGCCGGGGTGTAGGAATGGACGGGCCGGTGCGCCCGGCGCGCACCGGAACCCGGGTGCCCGGCGGTGCGCGCGGGGTCGGTCACCGGCCGCCGAGCTCCGCCCCGCACGTCGTGCGGCGATCTACCAGGAGGGCCTGTCCCGTGCAGATGCAGCACCACTTCACCGTCCCGGTCCCGGTCGACGTGGCCTGGCCGGCGATCATCGATCCGGAGCGGGTCGCCCCGTGCATGCCCGGTGCCACGCTCACCTCCGCCGAGGGCGACCGCTTCACCGGCTCGGTGAAGGTGAAGCTGGGCCCGATCTCCTTGCTGTACAAGGGATCCGGCTCGTTCCAGGAGGTCGACGAATCGACGCGGCGGGTCGTGATCGACGCGGGCGGCAAGGACGCCAGGGGCAACGGCACGGCGGCGGCGACGGTGACCGTGACGCTCACCGAGGAGGACGGCCGCACCTCGGCGGCGGTGGACACCGACCTGAAGGTGACGGGGAAACCGGCGCAGCTGGGGCGCGGCCTGATGTCCGAGGTGGGCGGGAAGATCCTGCACCAGTTCGCGGCGAACCTGGCGCGGAGCCTGACCGGGCAGGACGCGCCGGCCTCCCAGCCCGGTGGCGGGCGGACCGGCGCCGGGGAGGGCCTCGCGGCGAGCTCCGGAGCCCGGCCCGCCGCGTCCGATCCCGGCGGCACCACCGGGGAGGACGAGGCGTCCCGCGCCGGATCGGACGGCCCGGACCGCTCGGACCCGGGAGCGGGGCCGCGCCGGTCGCCGGACCGCTCCGGCCACCAGGACAACGGCGAACGGCCCCCGGGCCGCGCGGGGCGGAACCCGGCGTGGCGGGTCACCTCGCCCGCCGCCGCGGAGCGGACCGCGCCCGCCGAAGCGGTGGCCGCCACGACCACCGCCGTGCGGGGTTCCGCGCACCGGGCGGACGCCGTGGTCACCGGCGGCCCGGCGCCGTCGGAGGAAGCCATCGACCTGCTCGGCGCGGCGGGCACGCCGGTGCTCAAGCGCGCGCTGCCGGTGGCCGCCGCCGTGGCGACCGCGGCGCTCCTGCTGCGCGCCCTCCGCCGCAGGCGCGCCCGGCGGTGAACCGCGCCTCGCCGCTGGTCAGCGGCGGGTGCGGGTGCCCGCGCCGACCACGCCGGCCAGTCGCGTCCAGCCCAGCGCGGTGTAGAGGTGGCGGCCCTGCCTGCTCGCGGTGAGCAGCCCGGTTCCCGCGCCGAGGTGGACGGCCTCCCGCGCGAGCGCGCTCATCAGCGCCCCGCCCAGGCCGCGCCTGCGGTGCGCGCGGTAGGTGGCGATGTTGTGCGCCACGGCCACGTCCCCGTGCACCACCATCACGCCGTGCGCGGCGGGATCCCCGCGTTCGTCGGTGATCCGGGCCGCGAGCACCGGGCCCTCCCGGTCCAGCTCCACGGCGTACTCCGGGGCGGCGTCCCGCCGCGGGTGCGCGGCCAGGTCGGTGCGCATGAAGTGCTCGCGCGCGGGCGCGAGCCGGAGCCCTTCCGAGCTGAGCACGTCCTCGACGGCGGCGGGCGCGGTGGTCGGCACGGTCAGCCAGTCCGAGTGCGGTGATCCGGCCACCTGCGCGGCGTGCAGGCGCAGCGAACCGGGGTCGCCGTCGGCGTCGAGCACGATGCTCTCCAGGTGCCTGCCGGGTTGGCCGGACAGCACGTGCAGCGCACCGTCCGCCTCGTCGGCGGGGTCGAGCCCGCACGCCACGCCCCACCCGTGCTGCCACCGGCGGACCAGCTCGGCCAGCGGGGGAGAAGTGCGTTCCATGCCGCTAGCCAACCACCGCGCCGCCAACCCCGGCTCGGAGGGCGGTCACCGCGACGCGAGCAGCGCGTGCACCCGCACCAGGCGGTCCAGCCAGCGGCGCTGGTCGTCGGCGGTGGGCGTGGCCGCCGCGACCCGCGCCGGGTCGGGCTGCGGAGCGCGGCGCGGTACCGGGAGCACCCCGCCGCGCGGCACCAGCGAATCGCTGACCACGTCGCCGTCGAGCAGCGACATGGTGCCGAGCCCGCAGGCGAACGGCAGTTCCGGCAGCGCCCCGGCCAGCGCGAGCTGCGCGGCGAGCCCGACGCTGCTCTCGACCGCGGAGGACACCACGCAGGGCAGGCCGCACGCCTCGGCGACCCGCAGCGCCCGCCGGACCCCGCCGAGCGGCGCGGCCTTGAGCACGGCCACGTCGGCGGCCTCGGCGACCGCGACCGCCAGCGGATCTTCGGCGCGGCGGATGGACTCGTCGGCGGCGATGCGCACCTGCACCTTGCGGCGGACCGCGGCGAGGTCCTCGATCGTGGGGCTCGGCTGCTCCACGTACTCCAGGCCGCCCGCGGCGCGGTCCAGCTCGGCGATGCGGGCGATGGCGGTGTCCACGTCCCAGGCCGCGTTCGCGTCCACCCGGATCGCGGCGGACGGGCCGAGCGCGTCCCGGACCGCGGCGACCCGCTCCAGGTCCTCGCCGGGGTCCTGGCCGCGTTCGGCGACCTTGACCTTCGCGGTGGTGCAGCCGGAGGCGGCGGCGATGGCGTGCGCCCGCTCGGCGCCGACCGCGGGCACGGTGCAGTTCACCGGGACCTCGTCGCGCACCGGTTCCGGCCAGTCGCCCGCGCAGGACTCCAAGGCGGCGGCCAGCCACGGCACCGATTCGGCGTCGGTGTAGTCCTCGAACGGGCAGAACTCGCCCCAGCCCGCCGGGCCGCCGAGCAGCACCCCGTGCCTGCGGGTGATGCCGCGGAACCGGGTGCGCATCGGCAGGCCGTACACGCGGACCGCGTCGAGCTCGGCCAGGCTGATCGTCGCCCCGTTCGCGGTCATGTTCGTTCCTTCCGCTCGGCCGTCACCACGGCGTCCTGTCGCGCACATCGTCCTGCCGGTGCCACGTGCGGGCAGCGGGACGCACGTGCGATGACGTCGTGGGCGGTGCAGGTGTTCCCGCACCGGTCACGACGCGACGCACCGGCCACCCGCGGGGGCGGCCGGTGCGAACGGGATCCGGCGCGTCAGGCGACGCTGGGGCGGCCGAGGTCGAACACGTCGACCTCGAACCGGGCCCACTGCTGGCGCAGCGCGGTCACCCCGTTGTCGAGGATGTAGTTCAGCTCGCCCAAGGTCACCGGCAGCAGCGTGTACACCTGCAGCTGCTCGACGCCCTCGGGATCGGTGAAGCGGGTGAACTCCGGCGGGAACAGCGGATGCCCGCTCGCCAGCACCCCGTAGAACTCGGTGTCCGGCAGCAGCGGGGCCTCGTTCGGCACGATCTGGTCCGGCACCAGGTGCGTGCCGCTCTGCACCAGCAGCTCCGACGTCACGTCCACCAGGTGGCGGGCCGCCTCCGCCTGTTCCTTGTAGACGGTGCACGCCAGCTCCTGCGCCGGATCCGCGCCCAGCGGCTGGAACCGCAGCCCGGAGCTGATCACGGTGCTCAGGTGGTACTGCTCCAGGTGGAAGAACACCAGCCCGTAGCCGCGGTTCTCGCCGCGCACGTTGGGCGGCTCCGCGGCCGTCGGGGTGCCCGCGTGACGTTCGAGGTTCTCCGCCAGCCCGATGAACCGGTGCGCACCACCCATCGCGGTGTTGTGCTTCTCGGTGGTCATCCGATCTCCAGTGCTGCGTGTGCTGTCGCAACGGTAACCGGTGCCGCGAAGGGCACGGGCAGTTTCACCGACGACGACGAAAATACGACCTCGCTCCGCGGCGTCGGCGGCGGGTACCGCAACCGATCGGCCGTCCCGCGACGCTCGTGGTCCCCGGCCTCAGCCGCCATGCGGACCGACGTCCGGCAGGGCCGGACCGAGCAGGTCGTCGGCGTCGACGATGCGGTAGGCGTAGCCCTGCTCGGCGAGGAACCGCTGCCGGTGCGCCGCGTAGTCGGTGTCCAGGGTGTCGCGCGAGACCACCGAGTAGAAGTGCGCCTGCTTGCGCTCCGCCTTCGGCCGCAGCAACCGGCCGAGCCGCTGCGCCTCCTCCTGGCGGGACCCGAAGGTGCCGGACACCTGCACCGCCACCGAGGCCTCCGGCAGGTCGATGGAGAAGTTCGCGACCTTCGAGACCACCAGCCGGGAGATCTCGCCGCTGCGGAACGCGTCGAACAGCTTCTCCCGCTCCTTGTTCTTCGTGGAGCCCTCCACGATCGGCGCGTCCAGCGCCTCGCCGAGCTCGTGCAGCTGCTCCAGGTAGGCGCCGATGACCAGCGCCGGTTCGCCCGGGTGCTGGTCGAGGATGGCGCGCACCACGGGCGCCTTGGTGCGGGCGGTGGAGCACAGCTTGTAGCGCTCCTCGGCCTCGGCCGTCGCGTACCGCAGGCGCTCCTCGTCGGTGAGCGTCACCCGCACCTCGACGCAGTCGGCGGGCGCGATCCAGCCCTGCGCCTCGATGTCCTTCCACGGCGCGTCGAACCGCTTCGGCCCGATCAGCGAGAACACGTCGCCCTCCCGGCCGTCCTCGCGCACCAGGGTGGCGGTGAGGCCGAGGCGGCGGCGGGACTGCAGGTCCGCGGTCATCCGGAACACCGGCGCGGGCAGCAGGTGCACCTCGTCGTAGACGACGAGGCCCCAGTCGCGGGAGTCGAACAGCTCCAGGTGCTTGTACTCGCCCTTCGACTTGCGGGTGATCACCTGGTAGGTGGCGATGGTGACCGGGCGGATCTCCTTCTTCTCCCCGGAGTACTCGCCGATCTCCTCCTCGGTCAGCGAGGTGCGCTCGATCAGCTCCCGCTTCCACTGCCTGCCCGCGACGGTGTTGGTGACCAGGATCAGCGTGGTGGCGCCCGCCTCGGCCATGGCGGCCGCGCCGACGAGGGTCTTGCCCGCGCCGCAGGGCAGCACGACCACGCCGGAGCCGCCCGCCCAGAACGACTGCACCGCTTGGCGCTGGTAGTCGCGCAGGGTCCAGCCGTCCTCGTGCAGTTCGATGGGGTGCGCTTCGCCGTCCACGTAGCCGGCGAGGTCCTCGGCGGGCCAGCCGATCTTGAGCAGCAGCTGCTTGAGCCTGCCGCGCTCGCTCGGGTGCACCGCGACGGTGTCGTCATCGATGCGAGCGCCGAGCATCGGCTGGACCTTCTTGTTCCGCAGCACCTCTTCGAGCACGGCGCGGTCCAGCGAGGCCAGCACCAGTCCGTGCGCCGGGTCCTGGGCGAGCTGCAACCGGCCGAACCGGCCCATCGTCTCGACGATGTCCACCAGCAGCGGCTGCGGCACCGGGTAGCGGGAGAACCGGACCAGCCCGTCGACCACCTGCTCGGCGTCGTGCCCGGCGGCGCGCGCGTTCCACAGCGCCAGCGGCGTGATCCGGTAGGTGTGCACGTGTTCGGGGGCGCGTTCCAGCTCGGCGAACGGCGCGATGGCGCCGCGGGCCTCGTCGGCTTGGGCGTGATCGACTTCGAGCAGCAGGGTCTTGTCGGACTGGACGATGAGCGGTCCGTCGGTCACGGGTGCGGCTCCTCGGGCTGGGCGGTTCTTTGCGCAGGTGGATCGGCCTGCGGGAACAACGGCTGGGCCGGGCACCAGTATTCCACCGCCCCCGGTGGCGCCCCGGTGCGGCGTCCGCGATGTCGGAACCGAACGGTTCAGGAAACGTTTCCGCCGGTTCCTGCGTGGCCCGCGGGGCCGTCGGCTAGGTTTCGCTCGGTCGTAGATCATTTAGGAGTTGTGTCTTCGTGAGCGTTCCGCCGCAGGATCCGCACTCGCCGGTCCAGCCGTCGGGGTCGTCGCCGGAGTGGGGGCGGCCGGGCGGGCACCCGCAGGTCGCGCAGGGTCGCCCGCGGGGGTTCTCGTCTCAGCCGGACCAGCAGCACCCCGGCTGGCAGGACCACGACTGGCGGACGCACGGCTGGCCGGACCACGAGGACCGCGGCGACCGCGCCGACCACGAGGACCGCGCCGACCACGGGGACCGCGCCGAGCCGGACCGGGTCTGGCCGGAGCAGGGGCGGCGGTACGGGAGCCTGCAGTACGGCGGCCCGCTGCCCGGGTTCACCCCGCTCGCACCCGCGCCCGGCCCGCTCCTGCCCAGCCCGCTCCCGCCCGGTCCGCTCCGGCCCGGCCCGCCGCACCTCGCGCCCGCCGGGCCACCGCCGAAGCGCAGGCGCGGCCTGCTCGGCGCCGCCCTCGGCTGCGGGGCGCTGCTGCTGCTCGGGGTGGCCGGCACCTTCGTGCGGTCGCAGGTCGGCATGGCCGAGGCCGTCCCGCAGGTGGGCGAGTGCGTGGCCGTCACCGACGACTCCGAGCGGACCTTCGCCTACGAGATGACCGCCTGCGGCACCGCGGACTCCGACCACCGGATCGTGCAGGTCCAGCACGGCGGCGCGAGCTGCGACGGCGACTACTCCGAGATCACCCGGGCCGGCACCCGGCTGTGCCTCATCCCGGACGTCGTCGTCGGCGACTGCCAGCGGGTGCCCGGCGCCGACAGCGCGGGCGCCACCATCCCGACCGGCATCGACACCAAGGTGCCGTGCGGCAGCCCGGCCGCCGACGTCCAGGTCGTCGGCGCCGCCGACACCACCGCGGGCGAATCGGCCTGCCCCGAGGGGACCGCGAACTACTCGGTGTTCACCGCCCCGCCCAAGACCTTCTGCTTCAAGCTGACGGACTGAGCCTGGACCGGTGCGCGCCGGTGTGCTGGGCTGGTCCGGACGTCGAGCCGGGAGGTCGGGGATGGGTGAGCGGACGGTCCGGGACGTCACGCGGGACCTGCTGCGCGAACTGGGGCTGACCACCGTGTTCGGCAACCCCGGCACCACCGAGGTCCCGTTCCTCACCGGCTGGCCGGACGACTTCCGCTACGTGCTCGGCCTGCAGGAGTCCGTCGTGGTCGCGATGGCCGACGGGTACGCCCAGTCGCGGCGGGCGCCGGTGCTGGTGAACCTGCACTCGGCGGGCGGCGTCGGGCACGCGCTGGGCTCGGTGTTCACCGCCTACCGCAACCGCACCCCAATGATCGTCACCGCCGGGCAGCAGACCCGGACGCTGGTGTTCGACGAACCGTTCCTCGGCGCCACCGACGCGGCCACCTTCCCGCGGCCGTACGTGAAGCACAGCTGCGAACCGGCGAGCGCCGCCGACGTGCCCGCCGCGATCGCCCGCGCCCACCGGCTGGCCACGACCGCGCCGCAGGGGCCGGTGTTCGTCTCGATCCCCGCCGACGACTGGGGCCAGCCCGCCGCCGACGTCCCGGCCCGCCCGGCCACCCCGAACCCGGCACCGGACCCGGCGGCGCGCGCCGAGCTCGCCGCCGCCCGCGACCGCTGCGTGCGCCCGGCGGTAGTCGTGCGGCCCGGCGGCCGCCCCCCAAGGGGCGGGGCGGGACTGGTGGGGGTG
>NZ_JAIUKB010000072.1:29151-75704 GCF_020176785.1 Saccharopolyspora sp. 6V
CGGCGGCCCCGCCCCCCCCCCCCGCCCGCCCCCGCCCCCCCCCCCCCCCCCCCCCCCCGCCCGGGGGGCCCCCCGCCGAACTCGCCGCGGCCCTCGACGGCTGCGTGCGCCCGGCGTTCGTCGTCGGCCCGGCCGTCGACCACGAAGGGGCCGTGCCGGAACTGGTGGAGCTCGCCGAACGCACCAGGGCCGCGGTGTGGGTGGCCCCGCTGTCGGCGCGCTGCTCGTTCCCGGAGGACCACCCGCGGTTCGCCGGTTTCCTGCAACCGGAACGACGGCTGCTGGCCGCCGAGCTCGCCGCCCACGACCTGGTGGTGGTGTGGGGCGCTCCCGCGTTCACCTACCACGTGTACCGGGGCGAGGCCGTCGACGAGCTGCCCGAGATGTTCCTGGTGCACGACGACCCCGACGTGCTCGCCCGCGCCCGCCGCGGCCGGGGAGTGCTGGGTTCCGTCGCGCACGCGGTGCGCCGCGTCGCCGAACTCGCCGGGGCCGGGCAGTGGCGGCCCGAACCGGAGCCGTGCGCCCGGCCCGCGCGGCCGGAGCCCGCGACCCCGCTACCCCCGGCGTACGTGCTGTCCCGGCTGCGCGCCGCCTGGCCGGCGGACGCGGTGGTGGTGGAGGAGGCGCCGAGCCACCGCAACGACCTGCACGAGCACTTCCCGATCACCTCCCGCGACGGCGGCTTCTTCGCCTGCGCCTCCGGTTCGCTGGGCTACGCGATCGGCGCCGCGGTGGGGGCCGCGATCGCCGACCCGTCCCGGCCCGTGCTGGCGCTGCTCGGTGACGGGTCCAGCATGTACGGCATCCAGGCGGTGTGGTCGGCGGTGCGAGAGCAGGCGCCGGTCACCTTCGTGGTCCTGGACAACGCCCGCTACGCGGCGGTCGCCGTGCTCGGCGCGGCCGGTGGCGGGCGCAAGCTGCCCGGGGTGGAGCTGGGCGGCACCGACTTCGCGGCGCTGGCCCGCAGCCTCGGCTGCCCGGCCGAGACCATCCGCACCCCGCAGGAGCTGGACGCGGCGCTGGCCCGCACCGAGGACGGCCCGCGCCTGCTCCACGTCCACGTGGCCGCCGAGCAGCGCCACCTCTACTGAGGTCGTCGGCCGGGCCGCCGGGGTGGTCAGCCCGCGGCGCGAGCGGTGAAGAAGCCGCCGGGAGCCGCGGCCCGCTGCGCGAAGCGGTCCCCGATGCGCAGGTGCGCGGCGGTGTCCGGGTGCAGCTCGTCCGGCAGCGGCAGCTCCGCGTAGTCCGCGGGACCGTAGAGCTCCTCCCCGTCGAGGTACCGCAGGTTCGGGTCCGATGCCGAGCGCTGCCGCACGATCCGCGCCAGCTCGTCCCGCACCACCCGCAGCGTCAGCTTCCCCTGCGCCCGCTCCGCCGGATCCCCGGTGGCCCGGAACCTCAGCACCCCGGTGCTGAGATCCACCGCGCCCGGCCCCGGCGTGTCCTCGTGGATGGGGCAGTGCAGCGGCGAGATCACCAGCAGCGGCGCGTCCGGGTGCCCCTCCCGGATCGTGTCGAGGAACCCGTGCACCGCGGGGGTGAACGCGCGCAGCCGCATCAGGTCCCCGCCCACCAGGTTGATGCCGAACTTCACGCTGAGCAGGTCCGCCGGGGTGTCGCGCATGGTGCGCGCGGTGAACGGGTCGAGCAGCGCGCTGCCGCCGAACCCCAGGTTGATCAGCTCGACGCCGCCGAGCAGCGCGGCGCGCACCGGCCAGGTCGAGGTGGGTTCGGTGGCGTTGGACCCGTGGCTCAGCGAACTGCCGTGGTGCAGCCACACCGGTCGGCCGCGGTCGGCGGCGGGCGCGACGGGGGCGTCGGTGCGCAGGGCGACGAGCTCGGTCATCTCGTTGTGCGGCAACCAGATCTCGACGTCCTTGTCCCCGGCGGGCAGCCCGGTGAAGCGGGCGGTGCCGCTGGGCCCGGGCTGCACGTCGGCGGTGCCGGTCGCCGGGTCGAGGATCATCCGGTCGCCCTCCGGCACGGTGGTGCGGGCGAGCAGTTCGCCGTCGACGAGCAGGTCGTAGCAGCCGTCCGGGCGGGGCGGGGCGCCCGCCATGCCGCGCTTGGTGGGCGTGGTCTCCAGCTCGATCGCGGTGGCGGCGGTGCGGAAGACCAGCCGCACGCCCGCGGTCTCCGCTTCGACCATGGACAGCTGCGGGTCGGTGTACTGCTCGCGGGCCCAGCGGGGCAGCCGGTGCGGCCGCAGCCCGCGCTCGGTCGGTTCCAGCTCGAGGGCGCCGCGCAGCAGTTCGGCGGTGAGCGGGGTGGTGGTCCAGCCGGTGTTCATCGGGTGTGGTCGCCTGCCTGTGGATCGCTTCGGCGCGCCGGGCCCGCCCCGCGTCCATCTTCCAGTTCCGCGCAGCGCGGTGCCACGCCTTTTCCGGCGCGCCGGCGCCTCGGACCGGTCGGCGGTCAGGGGTGCGCGGCGATCATGGTCCCGGCGTCCAGCGGCCGGTCCAGGAACCCGAAGCGGTGCATCAGGTCGGCGACCCGCTGCACCTGCGCCCCGTCCGGCACGGTGTGGAAGTCGACCAGCTTCGTCTCGGCGGCGACCTCCGGCGAGATCCGGGCGATCTCCGGCAGCAGCGGCTCCACCACCCGCCGGTCCCGGGATTCCAGCGTGGCGCGGGTGAGGCCGCGCTGGAACGCGGCGAGCGTGCGCGGGTTGTCCCGCACGAACCGGGAGGTCGCCCCGTACCCGCTCAGCGGCAGCCGTTCGGCGGGGCCGACCGCGGCGTCGAACAGGGTGCGGGCGCTGCCCTCGCGGGTGGCGACGGTGATGAACGGTTCGGTGAGCAGCGCCGCGTCCAACCGGCCCTGCGCCAGCGCCGCGGGCATGTTCGGGAAGGACATCGGGACGAGCCGCACGTCCCGACCGGCGACACCGCGGGTGCTCAGCCCGGCCTTCACCAGCAGTTCGGAGACGGTGCCGATGGCGCTGACGCCGATGACCTTCCCGGCCAGTTCGGCGGGATCGCGCACCGGGGAGTCCGCCGGGACCACGACGACCGCCGTGCCCGGTGCGGCGGCCCCGGAGTCGGCGACGATCCGCAGGTCGGCGGCGCCGCGGGCGTGCGCGGCCAGCAGCGGGACGTAGCTGCTCAGCGCGACGTCGTAGTCGCCGCCGATGAGGCTGCTCAGCGCGGCGCTGCCGTCGGTGGCCGGGATGATCTGGACCTCGAGGCCCTCGTGCTGGAAGTAGCCGCGCCGCACGGCCAGCGCCAGCGGCGCGTACTCGGTGGTGGGCAGCGTCCCGACCCGGATGGTGGCCTGCTCGACCTTGTCGTTGGCGCCGCTGACCCGGCTGCCGCCGAGCAGTCCGCAGCCGCCGGTGGCGAGCAGCGCGGCCGATCCCGCGGCGGCGAGCAGTCCGCGCCGGGTCGTCGACCGTCCGAGTGGTCGAGCAGCGGACATGGCCGGGCCTCCTCGCCGGGGCGGGGGAACCGGGGCCGGACAGCGATTCGCCGGCGGCCCGCCCCGGCCGCCGGCGATCCGGCTTCAGCTGACTAGCGGCGCGCGATCACGCGCCACCGGTCGGATTTTCCTCGGACGGCGGCGGCTGGACCAGCATCTGCGCCACATCGATGTGCTTGTCGATCTGGCCGAAGCGCTGCATCAGGTCCGCCACGCGCTGCAGCCGGGCGGCGTCCATCGAGGTGGGGATCTTGCCGAGTTCCACGATCGGCGCGAGCTCCGGGCTGATCTTCGCGAACTGCGGCAGCAGCGGCGTGACCTCGGCCCGGTTCTGGCCGGTGACCTGCGCCTTGTGCACGGCCCGCTGGAAGGCCTGCAGCGTGTTCGGGTTCTCCTCGGCGAACTTCGCGGTGGTCATGGCACCGGCCACCGGGAAGTCGGCGGTCCCGCCCGAGAAGGCGTCCATGATGGACACGGCGCCCGCGTTCTTGGCGGCCTGGGTGATGAACGGTTCGGTCATCACCGCGGCGTCGATCTGGCCGTTCTGCAGCGCAGGCAGCATCTCCGGGAAGCCGAAGCGCACGAACTGGTCGTCGGAGACGTTGATGCCCCGGTCCTGCAGCGCGGCCTTGGTGCCGATGTCGGTGATGGCGCCCGGCGCGCTGTAGGCGATCTTGGCGCCGGCGAGGTCCTCCGGCTTCTTGATCTTGGAGCCGGGCAGCACCATGATGTTCATCGTGTTCGGCACCGAGATCATCATCTCGCTGATGATCTTCAGGTCGGCGGCGCCGGTGGCCTGGGCCTTGATCGGAGCCGTGTAGCTGCCGAGGCTCACGTCGTTCTGCCCGGAGATCAGCGAGGTCAGCGCGGCCGGGCCGTCGGACACCGGCTGCACCTTGACGGTCAGGCCCTCCTCGGCGAAGTAGCCCTTCGCCTGCGCCACCGCGACGGGGGCCTGGGACAGCGCGGGCAGCGAGCCCACCACGACGGTGGTCTTCTCCAGGGTGCCGTTGCCGCCGTCGCTCGCCCCGTCGGACCCGCTGAGCAGACCGCAGCCGCTCAGGGCGAACGTCGAGACGCCGATCGTGGCGATGGACAGCAGCGCGCGAACGACGCGCCGCCGGGTTCCACGTGGTGCGGATCCGGTCGGTCTGCTCGGCATGCGGGGGTGCCTCCTCGGGCGAGCGATGTGGAACGGTGAACGAAGCTAGCCGAGCGGGGTGGCGCCGGAAGCCCACGTCAGGCCTGCATAACAGGCTGCAATAGGATTGGAATCGCACTTACCCGAGCGTGTCAAGGTGATCTAGTGCCTGGTGACCAAACGTAATTGCATCGGGTCTCGGCGTAGTACCGTGCCGCTCGATGACGGCTTTTCTCGTATTTGAGGGAAATACGTGAATGTCCGGCCCGGCTGAGGAGAATGGTGATGGAGGCAGCAGACATGCCCACCGTGCGCGACGTCACGCGAGGCCTGATGCGCGAGCTCGGGCTGACGACCGTGTTCGGCAACCCGGGCACGACCGAGGTCCCGTTCCTGGACCGGTGGCCGGACGACTTCCACTACGTGCTGGGCCTGCAGGAGTCCGTCGTGACCTCGATGGCCGACGGCTACGCCCAGCAGACCGGCAACGCGGTGCTGGTGAACCTGCACTCGGCGGGCGGGCTCGGCCACGCGCTCGGCGCGGTGTTCGGCGCCTACCGCAACCGCACCCCGATGATCGTGCTCGCCGGCCAGCAGACCCGCAGGTTGCTGCCGCACGACCCGTTCCTCGGCGCCACCGACGCCGCGCAGTTCCCCAAGCCGTACGTGAAGTGGTCGCTGGAACCGGCCCGGGCCGCTGACGTGCCGTTGGCGCTGGTCCGGGCGTACCAGATGGCGATGCAGGCTCCCCGCGGCCCGGTGTTCCTGTCGGTGCCCGCCGACGACTGGGACGAGCCGGGCGAGCCGGTGGAGGCGCCGCAGCCGATCTCCCCGCCCGCCGCCGACCCGGCCGTCATCGCCGAGCTGGCGGCCGCGCTGCGCGACTGCGAGCGCCCCGCCTTCGTCGTCGGTCCCGCCGTGGTCGAGGCGGGAGCGGTCGCCGAGCTGGTGGAGCTGGCCGAGCGGACCGGGGCCGCGGTGTGGATCTCGCCGATGGTGTCCCGCTCCTCGTTCCCGGAGACCCACCCGCAGTTCGCCGGGTTCCTCCAGCCCGCCGAGCCCGCGGTGGCCGCGGCGCTGCGGGACCACGACCTGGTCACCGTGTTCGGGGCGCCCGCGTTCACCTACCACGTCTACCGCGGCGAACCGGAGCACCCGCACCCGCGCGGCTTCGTGATCAGCGACGACCCGGAGATCCTGGCGCGCGCCCGGCACCTGCGGGGCGTGCACGCGGGCCTGGCCCAGGCGCTGCGGCAGCTGCTGCCGGAGGTGGAGCGCTCGGACCGGCCGGTCGCGCGGGGTTGGTCCCGCCCGGAGCTGCCGCCGCTGAGCACCCCGCCCGCCGCCGACCACGTGATCAGCCTGGTGCGCGAGCTGCTGCCGGAGAACGCGGTGGTGGTCACGGAAGCCCCCACGCACAAGCAGACGATCCAGCGGCACCTGCCGTTCGACTCGCCGGACCAGGACTTCCACGCGGGCGCCAGCGGTGCGCTGGGTTACGGGATCTCCGCGCTGGTGGGCTCGGCGCTGGGCGCCCCGTCCCGGCCGGTGCTGGGCGTCATCGGCGACGGCGCCAGCATGTACGGCATCCAGGCGCTGTGGACCGCGGCGAAGGAGCACGCCTCGCTGACGCTGCTGGTGCTGGACAACGAGGAGTACGCGGCGGTGCGGGTGCTCGGCGAGACGGAGAACGGCGGGAAGCTGCCCGGCGTGGAGCTCGGCGGCATCGACTTCGTCGCCGTCGCCCGCGGCCTGGGCTGCGCGGCGCGCCGGGTCGCCGACCTCGACGAGCTGGAGCGCGAGCTGCCCGCGGCGATGGCGGAGCAGGGTCCGACGGTGCTGCACGTGCCGGTCGCGGCGAGCGCGCGGAAACTGTATTGATCGTTCCCGCTTGATTCGAGGGAAAACCCCCGTGGATATTGGTCGGCGCGAGGCGGAACGGGAAAGTCGGGGATTTTCCCCAGACTTTTCCCGAACCCCTCGCGGCGCCGTATTCGGAGAGTGACCGGCACTGCTGGGTAATTCTGGTTCCACGCATTCGGCCAATGCGGGAACGGGCATGGAATGGTGCCTGAAAGTCCCTCGTTCGAGTGTGGTTCGACCACGTTCCGCAATCAGGTGTGGACCAGAAAGCGCGCGGGGAGTCAACCCTCGTGGGCGGCGATCTCCGCGGTCTCCTGGGCGCCCGGGGAGTGCAGCAACCGGGCCACCTGGCTGCGCAGCCGCACGAACTCCGCCGAGGCGCGGGTGCCGATCTGGTCCCGTCGGGACCCCAGCGGCACGTCCAGCTCCGCCACCACCGTCGCGGGCGACTTGGACAGCACCAGCACCCGGTCGCCCAGGTAGATGCTCTCGTCGATGTCGTGCGTGACCAGCAGGATCGTGCTGCCGTGCTGCTCGCGCACCGACAGCAGCAGGTCCTCCAGCTCGAACCGGGTCTGCGCGTCGACGGAGGCGAACGGCTCGTCCATCAGCAGCAGCGCGGGGCGGGTGGCCAGCGCGCGGGCGATCGCGACGCGCTGCTGCATGCCGCCGGAGAGCTGCCACGGGTACTTCTTCGCCGCGTCGGCCAGCCCGACCTGGGCCAGCGCCTCCTCGGCCCGCTCGCGCCGGTTCACCGACCGGGTGCGCAGCGGGAACTCCACGTTGCCCCGGACGGTCAGCCATGGGAACAGGGAGCGGCCGTAGTCCTGGAACACCACGGCGAGATCGTCCGGGACCCCGTCGATCTCGGTGCCGTGCAGCTCGACCCGCCCCGAGGTGGGGCGCTGCAGCCCGCCGATCAGCCGCAGCAGCGTCGACTTGCCGCAGCCGGACGGGCCGACGATGCAGGCCAGCTCACCGGTGCGGACGGTGAAGCCCAGCTCCTCGATGGCGACGTGCCGCTGCTTGCCGGGGTAGGTGTGCCCGAGCCCGGTCACTTCCAGCATCGTGCTCACGGGTCATCCTTTCGCTTGGGCGGGCTGGTCGGAGCGTTGCTGCCAGCTCAGCGCGCGCCGCTGCACCGCGAGCAGGCCGGTGTTGAGCAGGTATCCCAGCAGCGCCAGCAGCACGATCCCCGCCCACAGGTCGGGGAACTCGAACTGCTGCTGGGCGTAGACCAGCTGGAAGCCGAGCCCGCTGCTGGCGCCCACCATCTCGGAGACGACCATCAGGATCAGCGCCTGCGAGAGGCTGACCCGCAGCCCGGCGAAGATCTTCGGCGCGGCGGCGGGCAGCACGATCCGGGTCCACCAGTCCCACCGGCTGATCCGGAACGCCAGCGCGGTCTGCTCCTTGACGGAGTCGACCGAGGCCGCGCCGTCGGCGGTGTTGAGCACGACGGTGAACACCGTGCCGAAGACGATCGTGGCCAGCTGCATCGGCGTGCCCAGGTTGAACAGCACCAGGAACAGCGGCACCAGGGCCGGGGTGGGCAGCGAGCGGAAGAAGTCCAGCAGCGGCCCGACGTACTCCGCGGCCTTGCGGGAGCGGCCGAGCGCGATGCCGAGGACGACGCCGATCGCCCCGGAGATCAGCCAGCCGCCGAACAGCCTGCCCAGGCTGGGCAGCACGTCGCGGAACACCGCGTCGGTGAGCCACAGCCGGGAGGCGGGGCCGGTCAGCCAGATCTGCCAGGCGTGCGCCACGATCTCGGTCGGCGGCAGGAAGTACACGTTGCCCGCGGCGCGGGTGGCGAGCTCCCACAGCACCAGCAGGACCAGCAGCAGGCCCCACTTGCCCAGGAAGTTCCGCACGCCGGCGACCGGCGCGGCGGTGGGGGCGGTCCGTTGTGCCGTCACAGTTCCTCCCGGCTCGCGGTCCAGCCGAACAGCCTGCGCTGCAGCTGCTGCAGCCCGGAGTTGATCAGATACCCGATGGCGCCGACGATCACGGTCCCGGCCAGCACCAGGTCCATCCGCCCGCCGCCGCTGCTGGCTTCGAGGATGAAGGTGCCGACGCCGCGCGCCCCGCCCGCGATGAGCTCGACGACGACCACCACGACCAGCGCGATCGACGCGGAGATGCGGATGCCGGTGGCGATGAACGGCGCGGCGTGCGGCAGCGCGACGGTGAACATGGTGCGGACCCGGCCGAACCCGAAGGACCGCGCGAGGTCGGTGTAGAGCGGGTCCATCTCGTCCAGCGCGTACATGGTGTTGAACAGGATCGGCCACAGCGCGGCGTACGTGGCCAGCGTGATCTTGGTTTCCGGTCCGGCGCCGAGCAGCAGCATGAACAGCGGCAGCAGCGCCACCGCGGGCAGCGGGCGCAGGAACTCGACCACCGTCAGCCCGGCGACCCGGGCGGGCCGCACGCTGCCGAGCAGCAGGCCCAGCGGGATCGCGATGACCGCGGCCAGCGCGAGCGCGATGAGGAAGGTCAGGACGGTCGCGATGGTGTCGAGGACGAAGTCGGCGTCACCGCCGAGCAGTTCCGCGATGCGCGGACCCACGACGGAGGGCGGCGGCACGAACCGGGCGTCGAGCAGGCCGAATGCGCAGCACAGCTCCCACAGCACCAGCAGGCCGGCCAGTCCGGCCAGGCCGCGAGCGAGTCGGGCCACCGGTCAGCTCCTCTCCGGTGGTGCGCCGGGATCCTGGCGGGGGCCGGTGTCGCGGTCGGCGGCGGTGCGCATCCTGACTGCTTCTCCTCGCGTGGGCGGCGTGCGGTGGCCGGGAGCGGTACGTGCCGGGGAGCCGGTCGGCAGGTGGCCGAACCGCGTGCTGCGAACGGTCCACACCGCCACCGTCGTCGCTGGTGGGAACGATGATGATCACCCAGGCGACGGTGGTGCCGAGCGCGGCTCTAAGGTGCTCCCAGTACTTGTCGGACGGTTGCTCGACGTGGTCGTCGTCGACCAGGACTCGCGGAGCCGCGAAGCCGGTCGTGAGCCTAGGTGATAGCCCGAACGGGTGGTAGGTCGGGCGTTTCGGATTTTCGGCGCGCCCGACGGACACGGTGAGTGACGGGCAAAATCAACAGTGCCGCCGCTCCTCTTTCGAGTGAAAGTGGCACCCGGTTCCGTTACCTTCCGTGTCCTTACCCACTTCCCCGTCGACGGTCGTCGCAAGTACCCTGTGCTGCGCTGGAACGCGAGGCGTCCCGGTACCGTCACAACGGGTGCCAGGCAGCGCCCAGCGTCCAGAATCGGCCCGCTGAACTGCGGGTTCGGTCCGGAGCACGGTGCAAGTGTAGATTTTTCGTGAGCGGTGCGAGCCTCCGCTGCTGTCGGAAGAGGAAGCCTGGAGTGGCCCGAGGAGACACAGGTCGCGAGCGCCTGAGCCGCACGGAGCAGGCGGACGCCGGTATCCACCACATGGGCGAGGCGCTCGGCACCGAAGGTCAGTCGCTCGGCACCGAAAGTCAAAGCGCTTCGCTGAGCATGGGTTCCGCCCAGCTGCGGAGCGGTCAGGACAGCGGTCCTGGCGACTGGCGGCTGAGCAACTGGCGACTGCGCACCAAGCTGTTGGCCGTCCTGCTGATCCCGCTGCTCAGCGCGATCGTGTTCGGCGGCCTGCACATCTACGACGGGGTGAGCGAGGCCCGTCGGCTCGACCAGACCCACCAGCAGGTGAACCTGCAGCGGGCGGCCGACGACCTGACCCACGAGCTGCAGCGCGAGCGGGACCTCTCGGTCTCCTACGTCGCCGGCGGCCGGTCCGGGGACGCGGCACCGCTGGCGGACGTCCGCACCAAGGTCGACGCCGAGCTGGACGAGTTCCGGGGCCTGATCGGTGGCTACGACGATTCGATCGCCTCCGAGTACCGGATCGCCGCCGACAACCTGAACAGCCGGCTCGCCAGCCTGCGCGACTCTGTGGACAACACCCAGTACCCGCCGGAAGGCGTGCTGCGCACCTACAGCCAGAGCATCGACTCGTTGCTCGACCTCGGCCAGCAGGGCGTCAGCAACATCTCCGACTCCAACCTGCTGCGGCTGACGCTGGCCACGAACGCGATCGCCGACGCGCAGGAAGCGGCCTCGCTCCGCGCCGCGCTGCTCAACGACGCGATCCGGGCCGGCCAGTTCCGCACCGACCAGAACCGGGAGCTGCTGGCCGCCGAAGCGCGGATCGAGACCGCGGTCAGCGACTTCAACGCGGTCGCCACCGAGGCCCAGCGGCAGCTCTACCAGGACAGCGTCACCGGCGCCGACGTCGACCGCGCGAACAGCATGTCGCAGAGCGCGCTCGCCTTCGACAGCGGCGGCCAGCCGCTGAACTCGCTGGACGCGCAGGAGTGGGACAAGGTCGCGAACACCAGCGTCGACCTGATCGACCAGGTCGGCGGCAAGCTGCACGACAGCCTCGACGCCGCGGCCGACGACGCTGCGGCGGGCGCCCAGCAGCGCACCATCGCGATCAGCGTGGCGACCCTGCTCGCCCTGGTCGTGGCCCTGGCGGTCGCCCTGGTCGTGGCCCGGTCCCTGCTGGGCTCGCTGCGGACCCTGCGCCGCTCGGCGCTGGACGTGGCCGACCGCGGGCTGCCGGAGGCGGTCCGGGCGATCCTGAACGAGTCCGGTTCGGGCGGCGGCGGCCTCGCGCAGATCGAGCCGATCCCGGTCTACAGCCGGGAGGAGATCGGCAAGGTCGCCCGCTCGTTCGACGCGGTCCACTCGCAGGCGCTGCGGCTGGCGTCCGAGCAGGCGCTGCTGCGGAACAACGTCAACGACCTGTTCGTGAACCTGGCCCGCCGGAGCCAGACCCTGGTGCAGCGGCAGCTGTCCCTGATCGACCGGCTGGAGCAGGACGAGCAGGACCCGGACCAGCTCTCCAGCCTGTTCGAGCTGGACCACCTGGCGACCCGCATGCGCCGGAACAACGAGAACCTCCTGATCCTCGGCGGCACCGACCTGACGCGCCGGATGATGCGCCCGGTCCCGCTGACCGAGGTCGTGGGCGCCGCGGTGTCCGAGGTGGAGCAGTACACCCGCGTCTCGGTCGCCGACTCCCCGGACCTGGCCATCCAGGGCCGCGTGGTCAACGACTTCGTGCACCTGGTGGCGGAGCTGCTGGAGAACGCCACGGTGTTCTCCAACCCGGACACCGAGGTCACCGTCCGCACCGCCTACCGCAGGCAGGAACTGGTGCTGGAGATCCGGGACCGCGGTGTCGGCATCGACGCCGCCGAGCTCGGCGAGATCAACGAGCGCCTCACCCGGCCGCCGGAGATCGACGTCGCGGTGTCCCGCCGGATGGGCCTGTACGTGGTCGGGCAGCTGGCCCGCCGCCACGACATCCGGGTGGACCTGCGCAACAACGGCGACCTGGAAGGCGGCGTGACCGCCAGCGTCCGCGTCTCCGGCGAGTTCGTGGTGCAGCTGACCCCGGACGGCCCGCGGCCGATGCCCGACGTGCAGCGGGTCGCCGCGGACGACCGGGACTCGGCCGACACCGGCACGAACCTGGGCCTGGCCGCCGCGTTCGGCGGTGCCGCCGCGAACGGGCGCGCCGCGGACTCCTCCTCGCAGCTGTCCCCGGTGGACCCGGCGGAGCTGGAGCAGCCCGCCGAGCAGTCCCGCACCTCGCAGGTGCCGGTCAGCGGCAACGGGCACGGCGGGATCGAGAAGACGCACGTCTCCCCGGTGTGGATCACCGAGGACGACGACCCGGTGCCGGACCTCGACTTCGCGGCCCCGGCCGAGGAACCGGAGCGGCCCGAACCGGCCGCGACCCGCGAGCCGGAGGTCGAGCAGCAGGACGTCGAATGGCAGGACGCCGACGAGGAGCAGCAGGCCGCCGAGGAATCGGCGCCCGGCGACTACTCGTTCCGCGTCGCCACCGGCGACTCGTTCGGCGTGACCGACGTGCCGCGCTGGCACACCGCCGAGCAGGCCGCCATCCGCGACGCCGAGCCGCAGGCTCCCCGTCCGGCCGAGCCGCAGGCTCCCCGCCCGGCCGAGCAGACCTCCGAGGTCTGGCCGAACGAGGAGACCCGCGACCCGGACTTCGACGGCCAGTGCGGCGTCCCGCCCGGCCTGGACGCGCCGCAGCTCGGTGAGGACGTGACGACGACGTCGGGCCGGGCCGAGAGCGGACCGCAGGACCTCTTCCACAGCCCGTACGAGGCGGAGAAGACCCAGCAGATCAGCCTTCCCCCGGACGACTTCGACTGGGGCGCAGGCGCCCCGGCGGAACCGGAGCAGGCCGCGGGCACCAACGGTGCCGGGACGACCCCGCCGCCGCTGGGCTACGCGCACCAGGCCCGCCGCGAAGGCGACGACGCTCCGACGGAGCGGCTGCCGATCTACGAGGCGGTGCTGTCGCAGTGGTTCCGGGAGGGCAGCGACGAACCGACCCCGGAGGCCACCGCCCCCAGCGCCGGTTCGATGCCGCTCGACGCCGAGACCGCCGCGGAAGCTCCCGAAGCCCCCGAGTCCCCGGAGGAACCGGCGCCGGCCACCGGCCGTCGCAAGGCCCGCCGGGAAGCGGAGGAGAAGCAGGCCGAGCCGCTGTCCGGTTCGGACCCGCTCGACACGACCGGCTCGTCCGGTGCCGGCGGCGAGAGCCGCGCGGACACCGGCGGGCACATCCTGGCCGGGCCGCACGACCCGGGCTGGGGTTCGGCGGATGTGGGCTGGCAGGCCGCCGAAGCACTGGTGGCGCAAACCCGCCAAACCCAGGAGACCACTGCCGCCGGGCTGCCCAAGCGGGTTCCCAAGTCGAACCTGGTGCCGGGCTCTGCCGCACCTCGTTCGCAGTCTCCAGCACCCGTGAAACCGGCCGCGCCGCGCTCGGCCGACGCCGTCCGCGGACGGATGTCGAACTTCCAGAGCGGCGTCCGGCGTGGTAGGCACGCAAAGGCAGAACCAGTCTCGACCGAACCGCCCCGCTCGACCCCGAGCCGTCCCGAGGAGCAGGAGTGACCGGGTCCGTCCAGCAACCCATGAGCCAGAACAGCTTCAGTTGGCTGATCACCGATTTCGTGCGCCGGGTTCCCGGCGTCGCGCACTCCGTCGTGGTCTCCGCGGACGGCCTGCTGCTGGCAGGTTCGCAGGGCCTGCCGCGGGATCGCGCCGAGCAGCTGTCCGCGGTCGCCTCCGGCCTGGTCAGCCTCACGCAGGGCGCCGCCCGCTGCTTCGAGGCGGGCGACGTCACGCAGACCGTGGTGGAGATGGAGCAGGGCTACCTGTTCCTGATGTCCATCAGCGACGGCTCCTGCCTCGCGGTGCTGGCGGCTCCGAACGCCGACATCGGCCTGGTGGCCTACGAGATGACCCTGCTCGTGGAGCGGGTCGGCAAGCAGCTGACGCCGGAGCTCCGCGCGCAGCTGCAGGGCATGGTCCGGCGATGACGCTCGCCGTGCCGTGTGGTTCGGCGACGTGTGAGGGGGGTTCGCCATGACGTCGGGTCCCGACTCGAACTGGGACGGCGACCCGTTCCGGTCGTACAACCGGCACGGCGGCGCCGATTCCTGGCAGGACGACTTCCTCGACGACCCGCGCGGTGGCCAACCGGACTCGTGGCCGGGCTCGTCGAGCGGGTCCGACTACAGCCGTGCGCTGTTCGGCGGGCCCGGTGCCGACCTGTTCGGTTCCGGCATGTCGTCCTCCTCGATGCCGTCGGTGTCGTCCGGCTCGGTGCCGAACCCGGACCAGGGTTCACCGCTGGACGTCCCGTACGGGCACAGCCGGCCGGGCGCCGGCCAGGGCCGGGACCGTTCCGGTTGGGACTCGCAGGCGGGCACCCGCGGCCAGGGCCGCTACGACGGCGGGCCGCCGTCCGGTTCGATGCCGTCCCTGTCGCAGTCCATGCCGCCGGTGTCGGGCTCGCTGCCGTCGATCTCCGGTTCGATGCCGGCCATTCCCGGTGGTCCGGTGGACCACGGGGAGATGCAGGAAACGGGCTCGCTGGTGCGACCCTATGCCCGCACGAGGGGCCGCACGCGCACCGATTATGATCTTGCCATCGAGACGCTGGTCTCCACCAGCGAGCGCGGCCGGGGGCAAAGCAACCCGGCGACGCCTGAGCACCGCTCGATCTGCGGGCTCTGCGTGGAGGCCCGGTCGGTCGCCGAGGTCGCCGCCCATCTGCGGCTGCCTCTCGGCGTGGTGCGGGTGTTGATCGGTGACATGGCCGGACTAGGCCTGGTCCTCATTCACGAGAACGGCATGGTCGTGGGAGACGGACCGTCGATGGAATTCTTGGAGAGGGTGCTCAGTGGCCTCCGGAAGCTCTGATCCCCGGGCGATCATGAACAATCAAAGCAGCGGCAAGACCTCGACCAAGATCGTCGTCGCCGGCGGCTTCGGCGTCGGCAAGACGACCTTCGTCGGTTCGGTCTCCGAGATCATGCCGCTGACCACCGAAGCGGTGATGACCGAGGCGAGCGTGGGGGTCGACGACCTCAGCTCGACGCCCGGGAAGGTCACCACCACGGTGGCGATGGACTTCGGCCGGGTGTCGCTCGACTCCGACCTGATCCTGTACCTGTTCGGCACCCCCGGGCAGCACCGGTTCTGGTTCATGTGGGACGACCTGGTGAAGGGCGCGATCGGTGCCATCGTGCTGGTGGACACCCGCCGCCTGGCGGACGCGTTCGCGTCGATCGACTTCTTCGACGACCGGCAGCTGCCGTACGTCGTCGCGGTGAACACGTTCGACGGCATGTTGCACCACAACATGGAGGACGTGCGGGAGGCGCTGACGATCGACAAGTCGGTGCCGATGATCTCCTGCGACGCCCGCAACCGGCAGTCCACCAAGCAGGCGTTGATCACCCTGGTCGAGCACGCGATGCGCCAGCGCCTCGCGATGCCCGCGTCCCAGTCCCAAGCCAAGGGCTGACGTCCCGGAGCAGCGGCCCTCTGGGGAGGGAGGCCGCGCTCCAGGAGGACGAACCGAGCGGCGCGCCGTGCGCGGGCGCGCTCGCCGGTCCGGCGCCGAGCGCGCCGGTTCTCCGCGGTAGCAGCGCGCGGGCGGCCGTTCCCGGCCGCGGGGACCCGCGCCGCACCGCCCCGCCGCTCACCGGAGCCGTCGACCGCGCATTCCCGCCTCGCCCCGACGTGTGATCGCGCTCGGCCCGCGGCTCAGTCCTCGACCACCGCCACCGACGTGATGCGGTGCAGCGGGAACCGGCCCGGCTCGCCGCTGCCGCGGTCCACCCCTTGCAGGACCCCGCCGCCGACGCTGACCGGGAGCACCACGACCTGGCTGGCGACGCCGTTCGAGTTCACGAAGCCGAGCCACACGCTGCGCTGCCGCGCCGCCGCGTCGCGCAGCAGCTGCAGGGTGGCCTCCGCGCTGGGCCTGCCGCGTTCCGGGCGCATCGCGCTGCCGCGGCGCACCGAGCCGGCCCGGTCCCCGGACCGCAGCTGCGCGACGATCTCCGCCAGCTGCTCCTCCCCGGGCGGCGCGGGCAGCGCCGGTTGCTGCGCGGTGCGGACCCGGCCGCGGACCCGGAGACCGTCGGAGCGCAGGTCCAGGATCTGCCCGTCGGGCCCTTCGGCGGCGGGCGCGAAACCGGCGGCGCGCAGGCCGTCCAGCACCTCCACCAGCGGCAGCGGGCTCACCAGCACCGTCGGTGCGATGCGGCGCAGCTCCAGCTCGCCGACTCCCGGGCTGGCCAGGACTTCGGCCAGCAGCACCGGATCGTCGCAGCGCAGGAAGGCCGAGGCGGTGCCGGCGCGGAGCCTGCCGTGCCGGCGCGCCACGTCGTCGATCAGGTAGGTGAGGCCCTGCGGGATCGGGGTGCGGGAGCGGTCCCGGAACAGGGCGTGCAGCTCGTCGGCGGTGCGGCCCGCGTCCAGCGCGCGGCGCACGCTGCTCTCGCCGACCCGGTACACGGTGGCGCTGCCCGCCGATTCGACGTCGGCCACGAGCTTCAGGTCCGCGGCCAGGTCCGGTTCCAGGCGGCCCGGCGCCACCACGGTCAGGTCGGCCTGCACCAGCACGTGGTCCAGCGGTTCCGGCAGCGCCGAGGTGAGCACCTGCGCGGCCGCGCCCGGCCCGTCGAACAGGACCGCGCGGCCCGCACCGGACAGCGCGCCGAGCGCGACGACGCCCAGCGCGGTCGCCTCCCGCAGCGTCCAGCGCACCAGGTCGTCCCGCATCCGCCCGCCGCGGCGGGGAGCTCGCCAGGCGAGCACCGCGGCCACGTCCTCCGCGCTGCGCACCCCGTGCCCGCCGGGGAGCTCGTCGAGCACGCCCAGCACGCGCAGCCGGTCGCGCGGTGCGGTCGGGCGGCGCAGCTCCTCGGACAGCGGACCGAGCAGCCGGTCCTTCTCGTCGCGCGCCCCGATCAGCCCGGGCAGCCGGGGCAGGTCCAGCCAGGCCTTCGCCAGCGGGGCCCACCGCTGCTCCGGGCCGGACGCCAGCCAGGTGTCGGCGCCGTAGGTGAGCGTCCAGCGGGGTTCCGCGCCTTCGGTGGCGGTGATCAGGTTCGCGGCCGCCGCGAGCTCCACCAGCAGCGACACCCGCGCCTCGTCGACCTCCAGCGCCTTCGCCGCGCGGCGCACGTCCCGCACCCCGATGCCGCCGGAGCGCAGCACGTCCGGCGGGTCCTCGCTCCACAGGTGCAGCAGCGATTCCAGGTGCCGCAGCAGTTCCAGCACCTCGCCGGCCGCCGTGGAGTCCACTGCGGACCGGTCGTGCTCGACGAGGTCCAGCAGCGGTTCCTCCGGTTCGACCGGCCCCATCGGGTGGTCGCCGCGGATCGCGAACGCCAGCTGCCGCGGCAGTTCCACCGTCTCGTCGTCGCGGCGCAGCAGCAGGCCCTTCGCGAGCAGCCGCTGCACCGGGGTGGCGTCGGCGTCGGTGGCCGCGCGCGCCGCGTCCTTGGTGCGCCCGATCGGCTTCGGCCCGGCGAGCTTGCCCACCAGCTCCCGCTCCGGTTCGTCCAGCTCGGCGAGCGCGGTGCGGGCGCCCTCGACGGTGAGCCCGTCGGCGGGGCGGCCCAGCCCGGCGGGGAACGTCGGCAGCGCCTCCCGCGCGGTCGGCACCACCGCGAGCTCGTCGTCCTCGCCCCAGGCCAGCGCGCGGCGGCGCAGCTCCGACACCGACCGGCGGGCCCGCTGCGGGGTGACGTCCGCGCCGAGCAGCTCGGCCACCGCGTCCAGCGGGACCGGTGCGGCGTCCGCGTCCAGCAGCACCAGGGCCTCCAAGGTGGACAGCGCGAACGCGTCCAGGTCCTCGCAGGCCCTGGCCACCGAGGAACGCACCCCGGCGCGGGTGGCCAGCACGGAGATGTCCGCGGGCGGGGGCGTGGCCAGATCAGGCCGCGTGCGCAGCAGATCCGTGAGTTCCTCGTCGCCGCGTGCGCGCAGGAAGTCCGCGAGAGAAGCCATCTCCGCCACGATACCGAGTCGGCCCTGCGCACCCGTCCGCATCGTGGTCGAACCGGCACGGCCCGACCTCGGGCGATGATCCGCGCCGCATCCGCCGGGCCGGGGTTCGCCCGCCGCGCCGGATCGGGCAAACTGGTGGTCGTACGCCCACGACGACTTTCCCGGAGGATGACCGTGGCCGGTGGCAACGCGAAGAAGGACCGCATCGACCCGACGTGGCCGCACGTCGGCGACGGCGAGCACCCGGTCAGCGAGCTGGTCGCCGACAAGCAGGGCGCGCTGTCCCCGTTCGGCGACGTCACCTTCCCCTACGACGAGGGCACGTTCCCGTACGAGCACCCCGTCACGGAGATCAACAAGTGACTTCCGGCGAGTAGCGGCCCAGCCGCGCCGCCCCGGCCCCGGTGTCCCCAGCGGACCCGGGGCCGTCGTGCGTTCCGGTCCGGTTGTCAAGACCGACTCGTCGGTAACGGTGCCGGATATCGATCACATCGGAGAAAGTTCTAGGCTTTTTCTCAGCCGGGTGAAGTTCAATGGCTTTGGTGGGTGTCGGATCTTGCCGGAGACCTGAGTTCTGTGCATAGGCCCGGCGCTCGAAGCGAAACTTCACGCGCGACAGGGGTGTGGCCATGCCGGTTCCAGGTCCGGGTTACTCGATCACGGTTCGAGTGGAGGCGCCGCCGTCGGCCAGCGCCGCGGGGGACCTCGCCAGCGCGGTCGGGCGTTCCGGTGGCGTCATCACCGCCTTCGACGTCGTCGAATCGCACACCGACCGCATCGTCGTGGACATCACCTGCAACGCGCTGTCCGCCGACCACGCCAGCGACATCACCGACCGGCTCGGCGAGCTGCCCGGGGTGAAGGTCCGCAAGATCTCCGACCGGACGTTCCTGGTGCACCTCGGCGGGAAGATCGAGGTGAGCTCGCGGGTCGCGCTCGCCAACCGCGACGACCTCTCCCGCGCCTACACGCCCGGCGTGGCCCGGGTGTGCACTGCGATCGCCGAGAACCCGGAGGACGCGCGCCGCCTCACCATCAAGCGGAACTCGGTCGCCGTGGTCACCGACGGCTCCGCCGTCCTCGGCCTCGGCAACATCGGCCCGGAGGCCGCGCTGCCCGTGATGGAGGGCAAGGCGGCGCTGTTCAAGAAGTTCGCCGGCGTCAACGCCTGGCCGGTGTGCCTGGACACCCAGGACACCGAGGAGATCATCCGCGCGGTCGAGCTCATCGCGCCCGTCTACGGCGGCATCAACCTGGAGGACATCGCCGCGCCCCGCTGCTTCGAGATCGAGGCGCGGCTGCGGGACAAGCTGAACATCCCGGTGTTCCACGACGACCAGCACGGCACCGCCATCGTGGTGCTCGGCGCGCTGCGCAACGCGCTGCGGGTCGTCGGCAAGAACATCGAGGACGTGCGGATCGTCGTCTGCGGCGTCGGTGCCGCGGGCTCCGCGATCATCCGGCTGCTGCAGCACAAGTCGCCCGCGGACATCATCGCCGTGGACATCGACGGGATCGTGCACGGCGGCCGTGGTGACGAGGACGAGAACCTCCGCTCCATCGCCGCGGGCACCAACGCCGAGGGCCGCACCGGCACGCTGTCCGACGCGGTGAACGGGGCCGACGTGTTCATCGGCGTCTCGGCGCCGAACCTGCTCAGCGCGGCCGACGTGGCCACCATGAACGAGGACGCGATCGTGTTCGCGCTCGCCAACCCGGACCCGGAGATCGACCCGCTGGAAGCCCAGCAGCACGCCAAGGTCGTCGCCACCGGGCGCAGCGACTACCCGAACCAGATCAACAACGTGCTCGCGTTCCCCGGTTTCTTCCGCGGGCTGCTCGACGCGCACGCGCACGAGATCACCGACGAGATGATGATCGCCGCCTCCAACGCCATCGCCGACGTGGTGGACGGCGAGGAGCGGGTCAACCCGTCGTTCATCGTGCCGAGCGTCTTCGACACCAACGTCGCGCCCGCCGTGGCCGAAGCCGTGCGCAAGGCCGCGATCGCGAGCCGCACCGAGCAGCCCTCCGCGGGCGGCTCCTCCATGCCGTGGTCCATGGCCGAGGACCTCGACTTCTGATCCGCCCGCACCTCGGGTGAACGGCCCGTCCGGCCCGGTCGCGGCGGCCGGGCGGGCCGTCGGCCCGGGAGGAGGCTCGCGCGTCCGCGGTGCGGGCGCGGGGCCTAGAGTTCGCGGTATGGCGCAGGACGAGTTGACGCACGTGGACGAATCGGGCGCGGCCCGCATGGTCGACGTCTCGGAGAAGCAGGTCACCGCCCGCACCGCCGTCGCCACCGGCGTCGTGCGCACCACCCCGGAGGTCCTCGCGCTGGTCCGCCGCGACGGGCTGCCCAAGGGCGACGCGCTCGCCACCGCGCGCATCGCCGGGATCATGGCCGCCAAGCGCACCCCGGATCTCGTCCCGCTGTGCCACCCCATCGCGCTGTCCGGGGTGGCGGTGCAGCTCGACCTCGGTGACGCGGAGGTCCGGATCACCGCGACCGTGCGCACCACCGACCGCACCGGCGTCGAGATGGAGGCGCTCACCGCCGTCACCGGCGCCGGGCTCGCCCTGCACGACATGATCAAGGCGGTCGATCCGGCGGCCGTGCTCGACGCCGTCCGCGTCGAGCGCAAGGAGGGCGGCAAGACGGGCACCTGGGTTCGCGAGGACTGATCGGCCGCGGCCCGGCGGCTGCTCGTACGCTGGACGCAGCGACGCGGATCCGCCGTCGCGCCCCCGAACTCGACCGGTTCGCGATCCGTCCGCGGCCGCTCAGCACGCGAGGAGTTCCGCCCATGCCAGCCCGCACCGCTCGTGTCGTGGCCGCGTCGAACCGTGCCGCGGCAGGCGTGTACGCCGACCGCACCGGCCCGGTCATCGTCGAGTGGCTGCGCGAACGCGGGTTCCAGGTCGCCGAGCCGCTGGTCGTCCCGGACGGCGAGCCGGTGGGCGACGCGCTGCGGGAGGCCGTGTCCGCCGAGGTCGCCGTCGTGATCACCACCGGCGGCACCGGGATCAACCCGACGGACCGCACGCCCGAGGTCACCGCTGAAGTCCTCGACCATCCGGTGCCGGGCCTGGCCGACGCGATCCGCGCCGCCGGGCTGCCCGAGGTGCCGACCGCGGTGCTCTCCCGCGGACTCGCCGGGGTCGCCGGGCGGACGTTGATCGTGAACCTGCCCGGTTCCCGCGGCGGGGTGGCCGACGGGCTGGGCGTGCTCGACGGCGTGCTGGACCACGCGCTGGACCAGCTCGGCGGCGGGGACCACGCGCCGGGCGGCGGGGTCCCGCACGCCCACGCGGAGCCGGCGCACCCCGGCCCGGCCGAGGTGCTGCGCGCCGAGGTCGTCGACCGGCCGCTGGAGGTCGCCGAACTGGAGCGGCTGGTGCAGGACCGGGCCGCGGGCGCGGTCGTCACCTTCGGCGGCGTGGTCCGTGACCACGACGGCGGCCGCGGCGTCACCGAGCTCGAATACGTCGGGCATCCCAGCGCGGACGAGGTGATCCGCGAGGTCGCGGCCGAGCTCGCCGCCCGCTACCAGGGCGTGCGCGGCCTGGCCGTGGCGCACCGGATCGGGCACCTGGGCATCGGCGACGTGGCCCTGGCCTGCGCGGTCGCGGCCGAGCACCGCAAGGAGGCGTTCGCGGTGTGCGCGGAGCTGGTGGACGAGGTGAAGCGCAGGCTGCCGATCTGGAAGCGCCAGGTCTTCACCGACGCCACCGAGGAATGGGTCAACTGCCCCTGATCCGCTCGTCCGGCCCGGCGGTGGGCCGGTGCGGTGGCGGCCGGCGGACGACAATGCCCTGAGATCGTCTCTGCGACGGTGGACGACCGGGATCTCGGGGAAGGCGCGGGGGCGCCCGCTGATCTCGCTGACGGCCTTCTCAGCCCGCCGCGGACGCGTTCAGGTCTCGGCCAGGTGACGATCGGATCTCGCGGCGGCCTCGGGCGGTCGACGGGACCGGGAAGAAGAACGGGCCCCTGCCGCTGGGGGAGGCGGCAGGGGCCCGAGGGGGAGTCGCGCCGGCCCGCACGGGGGAACGGGCCGGGCGGCCGACTCCGAGCCAGGTCGACGACCTGGCCGGTCGATCACTTGATGTCGAGCTGCTGACCCGGGAAGATCAGGTTCGGGTCGCTGAGCACGCCGCTGTTGCGCTCGAAGATGTCCTGGTAGTCGACGCCGTACTGGCTGGCGATCTTGCCCAGGGTGTCACCGGCCTGCACCGTGTAGTCGGCACCGTTGGACTTCACGGTCGACTTCTTCTTGGTGCTGGTGGTGCTCTTCGAGCTCTTCTTCGAGGAGGAGCTCTTCTCGGAGGACGAGCTCTTCTCGGAGGACGAGCTGGAGCCACCGCTGGTGCTGCCGCTGGTCCAGCTGGTCTTCGAGGTGCAGCCCGGCCAGGCGCCGGGGCCCTGCGAGGCGAGGACCTTCTCGGCGACCGCGATCTGCTCCTCGCGGCTGGCGTCCTTGGCGTTCGACGCGTACTGCGTGCCGCCGTAGGCCGCCCAGGTCGACGGGGTGAACTGGAGGCCGCCGGAGAACCCGTTGCCGGTGTTCGCGCTCCAGTTGCCGCTGCTCTCGCACTGCGCGAGCTGGTCCCAGTCCGCGGCGTTCGCGGGGGCCGCGACCGCGATCGGGGCGGCGACCACGGCACCTGCGATGGCGAGCCGGGCGGCGTTGCGGGCGATGCCGGCGGTGGAAGGTTTCCGGTGCTTGCCTTCGTAGCGAGTCATTTCCCTCTCCTGCCGCGCTTGCGAGGTGAGCTGTCGGGTTCGAGCTGAGAGGCAGCCCGGCCGGCTCGGGAGCCGGCTTCACCCCTAGGGCGTTCGGGACGCCCAGTGGTGGTTCCCCCGCCCCTGTCCGGTGTGTTCGTTCGGGGGTGGGAAGCCCGCCGGACAGGGTTCGGCGCTGCGGGCTTCCGTGGTCCTTGCTGATCGGTTCGGGGCCGACCGGAGAGCGACACTACGTAACCGATCGCCGAAGCGGAAATCTGAGCATATGTGACGCTAGTCACAGTAACGATGGCTCAGGGGTGTCCGATCTCGATCGTTTTCGCTGATCAGGACGTCGTTATCAAGTCGTTTCCGGGCTGAGATCGATCACCGTCAGTGAGGCGTGGCTCACCTCTTTGGCGGCCTCGAAACCTCGTCGTCGCCGGGATGTCATCCCTCGGTCGGTCTGAATCGAGTCCGGTGCACGCGTGGAATCGGGCCTTTTCGCGATCACTGCGCGATCAAGGGGCGTGACTCTCGGTGAGGTCGGGCCTCTCTCGGGTGAGGGATCCGAGGAGACGGCTCGAGATCGTCCAGGAGCCGTTCGAAGATCAGGAGACCGTCCCGGCGGCGCCCCCGGGGAGGCGGTGCGGAGCCACTCGATCGCACACCGAGAAGTCACCCGGGGGAGTGTGTCAGACACGCCGAGGAATGTTGTATTCGCGCACGCGCGCCTGCGCGGGCGGAGTAATGAGGAGAGAACTCGATCGCCGCAGGCGTTCAGCCACCCGCGAACGGCGGCAGCACGTCCAGCTCGTCACCGGCGCCGACCTCGATCGACCGGTCCCGCAGCGCGACCCCGTTGAGCAGGAAGCTGCAGGCGGGCACCACGGCGGCCAGCCGCTCGTCGTGCGCCGCGAGCACCGCGTCGACCACGTCCGACGCCCGCACCGGCCCCGGCGCGGCCGGCGCGATGCTCAGGACCTCCTCGGCCACGCCCGCCGCCGCCCTGGCGCCGGCGAAGTACCGCACCCGCACGGCCGTCGTGGCGGGTGCACCTTCGAACTGCACAGTCACGGCGGTCAGCCTCCGATCGCGCTCATCGGCCGGGACGGCTGCGCGAACCCGTCGTCGTCCATCCCGTGCCCGGCCTTCTTGGCCCACATCGTCCCCTGCCACAGCCGAGCCAGTTCGTCGTCCCCCGCGCCCTCGCGCAGCGGGCCGCGCAGGTCGGTCTCGGTGGTGGAGAACAGGCAGGACCGCAGCTGTCCGTCGGCGGTGAGCCGGGTCCGGTCGCAGTCGGCGCAGAACGGTCGCGTCACCGAGCCGATCACGCCGACCGTGCCGGGCCCGCCGTCCACCAGCCAGCGCTCCGCGGGCGCCGAACCGCGCTCGGCCACGTGCGGGGCGAGGTCGTACTCGGCGCCCAGCCGCTCCAGGATCTCGTCCGCGGTGATCATCTGCTCGCGGTCCCAACCGTGCTGCGGGTCCAGCGGCATCTGCTCGATGAACCGCAGCTGGTAGCCGTGCTCCAGGCAGAAGCGCAGCAGGTCACCGGCCTCGTCGTCGTTCACGCCGCGCAGCAGCACCGCGTTCACCTTCACCGGTTCCAGCCCGGTCGCCTTGGCCGCGGCGAGCCCGTCGAGCACGTCGTGGAACCGGTCCCGGCGGGTCAGCCGGTGGAAGGTCTCGGCGCGCAGCGTGTCCAGCGAGACGTTGACCCGGTCCAGCCCGGCCTCGACCAGCGCGTCCGCGTAGCGGTGCAGGTTGATGCCGTTGGTGGTCAACGAGGTCTTCGGGTGCGACGGCAGCGCGCTGGTGGCGGCGACGACGTCCACCAGGTCCTGGCGCAGCAGCGGTTCGCCGCCGGTGAACCGCACGTTGGTGACCCCGAGGGTCTCCACGGCGATCCGGATCAGCCGGTTCATCTCGCCGGTGTCGAGCATCTCCTGCTTCTTCAGCCACGGCAGCCCCTCGGCGGGCATGCAGTAGGTGCAGCGCAGGTTGCACTTGTCGATCAGGGATACGCGGAGGTCGGTGGCCACGCGGCCGAACCGGTCGACCAGTGCCGGGGTGTCCGGACGCGTCGAGGTGTCGGTCGTGGGGCGCACGGCCGGGATGCCCAGGTCCACTGCGGTCACACCATCGACCCTAACCCCGTCCGAGGGGGTATTTCGATCGACGGGAGCGGCTTTCTCGCAGCGGTGCGGGGCTTTCTCCACCTGCGGAGATCCGCAGTGGACGGTCCGGACGCCGCGAGTGCGGCCGATGGGGCGCTGTCCTACCCGCAGTCGCGGCAGTAATCTGCACGACTGTGCCGCACTACCGGATTTCCGAAGCCGCCGGACTGCTCGGCGTCAGCGACGACACCGTGCGCCGCTGGGCCGACGGCGGGCAGCTGACCACCGAGCGGGACGGCTCCGGCCGCCTCGTGGTGGACGGTGCCGTCCTGGCCGGGTTCGCCCGCGACCAGGCGCGGGCCGTGCCGGACCCGTCGGGGGTGGGTCGTTCGGCCCGCAACCGGCTCGTCGGGCTCGTCACCGAGGTCGTCTCGGACCGGGTGATGTCGCAGGTGGAGCTGCAGTGCGGCCCGCACCGGGTGGTGTCGCTGATGAGCACCGAGGCCGTGCGGGAACTGGGCCTGGAGCCGGGAGTGCTGGCGGTGGCGGTGGTCAAATCGACCAACGTCGTGGTGGAGACGCCGGGAGGCTGACGTGGTGGGACCCAGAGTTGTCGCAGCCCTGGCCGGGCTGGCGCTGTTAGCGGCCGGGTGTTCGACCGGCGGCGGCGAGCAGGCGCAGGGCGAGCGCACCGTCACGGTGCTCGCCGCGGCCTCGCTGACCGAATCGTTCGACCAGCTCGCCGAGCGGTTCGAGGCGGAGAACCCGGGGGTGGAGGTGCAGGTGGACTACGCGGGGTCGTCCACGCTGGTCGAGCAGCTCACCCAGGGCCGCCGGGCCGACGTGTTCGCCTCCGCGGACACCAAGAACATGGACAAGGCGACGAAGGCGGGCGTCACCGGCGGCGAGCCGCAGGTGTTCGCCACCAACAAGCTGACCATCGCGGTCCCGAAGGGCAACCCGGACCACATCGGTTCGCTGGCCGACCTGACCGCGCCCGGCCGGCTCGTCGTGCAGTGCGCGCCGCAGGTGCCCTGCGGTTCGGCCTCGGCGACCGTCGAGCGGGCCGCGGGCCTGGACGTCGAGCCGGCCAGCGAGGAGAACGACGTCAAGTCGGTGCTGCGCAAGGTCGCGGCCGGTGAGGCGGACGCCGGTCTGGTGTACGTGACGGACGCGCGCTCCGCCGCCGACCAGGTGCAGGCGGTGGACTTCCCGGAGGCGGACCAGGCGGTGAACGACTACCCGATCGTCGCGCTCAAGGACGCTCCGGAACCGGAGCTGGCCCAGAGGTTCCTGGACTACGTGCGCGGCCCGGTGGGCGAGCAGGTGCTCACCGAGCACGGCTTCGGCTCGGAGTGAGCCCGCGTCGCGCGCGCGGCGGAGGAGCGCGCCCGGTGGCCGTGCCGGGGGTGCTGTGGGTTCCCGCCGCGCTGGCGCTGGCGCTGATCGTGCTGCCGGTGCTGGGGCTGCTCACCAGGGTGGACCCGGCCCGGCTGCCCGAGCTGCTGACCAGCGAGGCCGCGCTGGACGCGCTGGAGCTGTCGGTGCGCACCTCGCTGGTGGCGACGGTGCTGTCGCTGGTGTTCGGCGGCCCGCTGGCGGTGGTGCTGGCGCGGGCGCGGTTGCGCGGCTTGCGGGTGCTGCGCGCGGTGGTGCTGCTGCCGCTGGTGTTGCCGCCGGTGGTCGGCGGGCTGGCGCTGCTGTACCTGCTGGGGCGCACCGGTCCGCTGGGCGGGCTGCTCGACGACGCCGGGCTGCGGCTGCCGTACACGACGGCGGCGGTGGTGCTGGCGCAGACGTTCGTGGCGATGCCGTTCCTGGTGGTGGGCCTGGAGGGCGCGCTGCGCTCGGCGGACGCCCGCTACGAGCAGGTGGCGGCGACGCTGGGCGCGGGCCCGTGGACGACGTTCCGGCGGGTGACGGTGCCGATGCTGCTGCCCGCGCTGGGATCGAGCGTGGTGCTCACGTTCGCGCGGGCGCTGGGCGAGTTCGGCGCGACGATCACGTTCGCGGGCAGCCTGCAGGGCACCACCCGCACCCTGCCGCTGGCCATCTACACCACCGCGCAGTCCGACGTGGACGCCGCGGTGGCCATGTCGTTGTTGCTGGTGGTGCTGGCGCTGCTGGTGATCGGAGTGGCGGGCACGAGAGCGGTGGAGGGACGGACGTGACCGGTCTGCACGCCGAGGTCGCGTTCGCGCGGCCCGAGTTCGCGCTGGACGTGGAGCTGTCGGTGGCCCCGGGCGAGGTGCTGGCGGTGCTCGGCCCGAACGGCGCCGGGAAGTCGACGCTGCTGTCGGTGCTGTCCGGCCTGCTGGTGCCGGAGCGCGGCCGGGTGGCGCTGGACGAGCACGTCTGGTGCGACGCGGCGACCGGCGCGCACGTGCCCACGCACCGGCGCGGGGTGGGCCTGCTGGCGCAGAACGCGCTGCTGTTCCCGCGGATGTCGGTGCTGGAGAACGTCGCGTTCGGCCCGCGCTCGGCCGGGACGCCCAAGGCCGAGGCGCGGGAGACCGCCCGCCGGTGGTTGTCCGAGGTGGACGCGGCCGAGTACGCCGCCCGGCGCCCGGCGCAGGTGTCCGGTGGTCAGGCGCAGCGGATCGCGCTGGCCCGCGCGCTGGCGGCCGCGCCGCGGTTGCTGCTGCTGGACGAGCCGCTGGCGGCGCTGGACGTCGACTCGGCCCCGGCGGTGCGCGGCCTGCTGCACCGGGTGCTGCGGGAGCAGCGGCAGCCGACGGTGCTGGTCACGCATGACGTGCTGGACGCGGTGGTCCTGGCGGACCGGGTGGCGGTGCTGGTGGACGGGGAGATCATCGAGGAGGGCCCGACGCGGGAGGTGCTGACCCGTCCGCAAGCCGCGTTCACCGCGCGCATCGCCGGGCTGAACCTGCTGACCGGCGTCGCCACCGACGGCGGGCTGGACTTCGGCGGCACCGCGATCGCGGGGCGGTCGGTGGAGGTGGCGCGGGGCGAGCCGGCGGCGGCGGTGTTCTCGCCGTCGGCGGTCGCGGTGCACCGGGAACGGCCGGACGGCAGCCCGCGCAACGCGGTGCCGGTGCGGATCGACGCGCTGGAACCGCGTGGTGACGTGGTGCGGTTGCGGGCCGCGACGCGGACGCCGGACCCGGTGGTGCTGTCCGCCGACGTGACGCCCGCGGCGGTCGCCGACCTGCGGTTGGGCGTCGGCGACCTGGTGTTCTTCGTGGTTAAGGCGACCGAAGTAGCCATGCACCCGGTATCCGATGGATCATCTGGGGTGTGACTGAGGAAGCGCCCTGGACGTACTTGATGGACATGGACGGCGTGCTGGTGCACGAGGAGCACATGGTGCCCGGAGCCGATCGGTTCCTGGCCGAGCTCCGCGAGCAGGGCTTGCCGTTCATGGTGTTCACGAACAACTCGATCTTCACCCCGCGCGACCTGCGCGCGCGGCTGCACCGCACCGGCCTGGACATCCCGGAGTCGGCGATCTGGACCTCCGCGCTGGCCACGGCCCAGTTCCTGGAGAAGCAGCGCCCGGGAGGCAGCGCGCACGTCGTCGGCGAGTCCGGCCTGACCACGGCGCTGCACAACATCGGCTACGTGCTCACCGACCGGGATCCGGACTACGTGATCCTGGGCGAGACCCGCACCTACAGCTTCGAGGCGATCACGAAGGCGATCCGCCTGGTGGAGAACGGTGCCCGGTTCATCGCCACCAACCCCGACGAGAAGGGGCCGAGCCGGGAGGGCACGTTGCCCGCGACCGGCGCGGTGGCGGCGCTGATCGAGCGGGTGACGGGGCGGGCGCCGTACTACGTGGGCAAGCCGAACCCGCTGATGATGCGGTCGGCGCTGCGGGCGCTGGGTTCGCACTCGGAGAACACGCTGATGATCGGTGACCGGATGGACACCGACGTGCGCTCCGGGCTGGAGTCGGGCATGCAGACGATCCTGGTGCTGACCGGGATCTCGGACGAGAACACCGCGGAGCTGTTCCCGTACCGCCCCACCAAGGTGATCAACTCGGTGGCCGACCTGGTCGGGCACACCGCGAACCCGTTCGGGGTCTGAGGAGTTCCGGGTGAGTGGACCGTCCGCCCGCTCCGGCGGAACGACCGGCCCACTCACCTCGGTACCTGGTCAGCCCCGGGTGGGCAGCCGGTCGTCGGAGTCGACGATCCGCTTGCCCATCGGGAACAGCGACACCGGCAGCAGCTTGAAGTTCGCGATGCCCAGCGGGATCCCGATGATGGTGATGCACTGCGCGATGCCGGTGACGATGTGCCCGATGGCCAGCCACCAGCCGGCCAGCAGCAGCCACAGCACGTTCCCGATCGTGGAGAACGCGCCGGCGCCGGGTTCGTCGACGAGCCGCCGCCCGAACGGCCACAGCGCGAAGTTGGCCATCCGGAACGAGGCGATGGCGAACGGGATCCCGATGATCGTGATGCCCAGGACGATGCCGGCCACGGCGTAGCCCAGGGCCAGCCACAGCCCACCGAAGATCAACCAGATCACGTTCAGCAGCAATTGCATGCCCTCAGCGTGTCATGTGCGCTCGGACGAGTGGCCAGGTGGTGACCCTGAGTTCTCCCCGGGTCAGACCCGCAGTTCCCCGTCGAGGACCGTGACGGCCCGCCCGCGCAGCGCCACCCGGTCGCCCAGCGGGGTGGCGCGGACGAACCCGCCGCGCGGCGAGGCCTGTTCGCCGACCAGCTCCACCCCGGAGCGTCCCAGCTCGGCGGCCCAGTAGGGGGCGAGCTGGCAGTGCGCCGATCCGGTCACCGGGTCCTCCGGGATACCGGACGCGGGCGCGAAGAACCGGCTCACGAAGTCCACCCCGTCCCGGTCGCCCGCCGCGGTGACGACGACGCCCCGGTAGGGCCAGGTGGCGATGCGCGCCAGGTCCGGTTCGAGCCCGCGCACCTCGGCGGCCGCGCCGACCCGGACGAGCAGCCGCCCCGGGGCCGCGCGCACGTCCTCGACGGTGGCGCCGGGCAGCGCCGCCGCCAGGTCGCTCGGCGGCTCCACCGGGTCGGCGGCGCTCGCCGGGAAGTCCATGCCGATCCAGCCGGCACCGGAGTCCGTGCAGATCAGCTCGCCGCTGCGGGTGGCGAACCGCTGGTCGCCGCCGAGGGCGTGCGCGGCGGCGAGGGTGGCGTGCCCGCACAGGTCGACCTCGGTGGTGGGGGTGAACCAGCGCAGCGGTTTCGGTTCGGTGCCGTCGAGCACGACGAACGCGGTCTCGGCGTGCCGCATCTCGGCGGCGACCGACTGCATCCAGGGTTCGGCGGCGGGCGCGTCGAGCAGCACCACCCCGGCCGGGTTGCCGCTGAACGGGTGCTCGGTGAAGGAGTCCACGACGTAGGTGCGCACCCCCGGAGAGTACGGCCGTGGGAATCGATCACCAGCGGAACGGCCGGGTTCCGAAGGGCTGGGCCCGACCCCTCGACTTTTGCCCGACGCGGGCGCAATCATGAGTGTTCTGCGTCACGACAGCGTCGGGGAGGGCACTGTGGACACCGCCGGAACACCAGAACCCAGCTACGACTCCGGGATCTCCGAGGTGCCGCTGCTCGGCGACACCATCGGCGGCGACCTGGACCGGACCGCCGCCCGCGTCCCGGACTCGGACGCGCTGGTCGAGCACGCCGGCGGCCGCCGCTGGACCTACCGGGAGTTCGTGGCCGACGTGGACGCGCTCGCCCTGGGCCTGCTGGACGCGGGCATCGACAAGGGCGACCGGGTGGGCGTGTGGTCGCCGAACCGCGCCGAGTGGACGCTCACCCAGTACGCCACCGCGAAGATCGGCGCGATCCTGGTCAACATCAACCCGTCGTACCGGCTGCACGAGCTGGAGTTCGTGCTCGGCCAGGCCGGGGTGCGGATGCTGATCTCGGCGCAGCGGTTCAAGACCTCCGACTACACCGCGATGATCGAGCAGGTGCGGCCGAGCTGTCCCGGTCTGGAGCAGGTCGTGCTGTTCGACGACCCGAGCTGGGACGAGCTGGTGGCGCGCGGCCGGGCGGGCGATCCGGCGCGGCTCGCGGCGGCGCAGGCGCGGCTCGGCGCCGACGACCCGATCAACATCCAGTACACCTCGGGCACCACCGGTTTCCCGAAGGGCGCGACGCTGTCGCACCACAACATCCTCAACAACGGGTTCTTCGTCGGTGAGCTGTGCGGCTACTCCGAGGTGGACCGGGTCGCGATCGTGCCGCCGTTCTACCACTGCTTCGGGATGGTGATGGGCAACCTGGCCTGCACCAGCCACGGCGCGGCCATGGTCATCCCGTCCGAGGGCTTCGACCCGGGGACCGCGCTGGCCGCGCTGTCCGCGGAGCGCTGCACCTCGCTGTACGGGGTGCCGACGATGTTCATCGCCGAGCTGGACCACCCGGACTTCGAGAGCTTCGACCTGGGCTCGCTGCGCACCGGCATCATGGCCGGATCCCCGTGCCCGGCGGAGGTGATGAAGCAGGTCATCGACCGGATGGGCATGACCGAGGTCGCCATCTGCTACGGCATGACCGAGACCAGTCCCGTCTCCACCCAGACCCGCGCGGACGATTCGCTGGAGCGCCGGGTGTCCACGGTGGGCCGCGTCGGGCCGCACCTGGAGGTGAAGGTCGTCGACCCGGCGACCGGGCTGACCATGCCGCGCGGCGAGGCGGGGGAGCTGTGCACCCGCGGCTACTCGGTGATGCTCGGCTACTGGGACCAGCCGGAGAAGACCGCCGAGGTCATCGACCGCGCCCGCTGGATGCACACCGGCGACCTCGCCGTGATGGACGAGTCCGGGTACGTGAGCATCACCGGCCGGATCAAGGACATGGTGATCCGCGGCGGCGAGAACGTGTACCCCCGGGAGATCGAGGAGTTCCTGTACACCCACCCGGACATCGTGGACGCGCAGGTCATCGGGGTCCCGGACGCGCGCTACGGCGAGGAGCTGATGGTGTGGGTGCGGCTGCGCGCCGGCGCCGCCGAGCTCTCGGCGGAGGCGCTGCGCGAGTTCTGTACCGGGAAGCTCGCGCACTACAAGATCCCCCGCTACGTGCACGTCGTGGACGACTTCCCGATGACGGTCACCGGCAAGATCCGCAAGGTCGAGATGCGCCGCCAGGCCAAGGAACTCCTCGACCTGGGCGACTGAACGTCACCGGGCGGTATCGGCGAGGTGGTCGCGCAGGCGGGCGTGGCGGAACTGGTGGACCGCGCCCGCTCGGCGCAGCACGCCGCGGGCGTAGGCGTCGTCGAGGAACCGCGTCGGCCGCCACGGCAGCCGCCCCGTCAGCGGTAGCCACAGGCGCGCGAACAGCAGCCAGCCGCCCCACGACGACAGCGCCACCCGCGTCGCCGCGAGCATGCTCCCGGCGATGGCTCCGAAGACCAGCCCGTAGCCGAGTTCACCGGTCACCCAGCCCGCGACCACGGCCGTGAGCCCGGTCGCGAGCACGAGCACTGCCGCGCGCCCGAGGGCGACCGCGCGGTCGGCGCGCAGCAAGTGCCACGGGTCCGTCGCGTCGTCCGCCTGGTCCTCGCCGAGCGCGGACACCGACCCGTTCGCGAGCGCGCCCGCGAGCGTTCCGGCCAGCGCCACGACCGAATCCGCGGCGATTCCGGGAGCGAACGCCGCCACAGCCGCCGCCACCACGCCCGCCGCGAGCACCGACTCCAGTACCGCCACCAGCACGACGACCAGCACGCCGAGCATCGGATGCGTCCGCAGCGGGGTCGTTCGTCGCGCCCGATCGTCGAAGATCATCCGCATCGTGCCCGCCAGCCCGAACGCGACTGCGAACGCGGTTGCGGCCACGAGCCCGTTCGTGAAGCCGCCCGCGAACGCCACCGCACCCCCGAACAGCAGCGCGATCACGAAGACGAAAGCGAACCACCGCACCAGCCCGAGGCCCTGCGGTCGCCGCTTGGAGCCCGGCCGCCGCAGGTGCAGCCGAACCCGTTCCGGTTCGTGCTCGCCCGAGTACCAGGTCCGCAGCTCCGCGCTGAGGCCGGTGAGAAGCCCGACCCCGAACCACGTCGCCGTGAACTGGCCCCAGAGCCCGAGTAGCAGTCCCGGCGCCCCGAAGCAGAGCGCGAAGGCGACGGCGGTGACCAGCACGCGGGTGCGGCGGTGCAGCGCCGCGGGCATTCGCCACCAGGCGAGGTCGTGGGAGCCGCGCCGGACCAGATCGGTGGCGAGCCGGCCGAGCCAGCGATGGGCCTGGTCCGGGCGCCACGGCCCGGGGCGGCGGACCGGGTCGTACCGGGTGTTCAGGTAGACGCTCAGCAGGTGTTCTTCGAGCTGCTCCGGGGACCGGAAGCGATCGGCGTCGAGCAGTTCGGCCGGGTCGCGGTCGGCGTCGTCGTGATCGAGTCGGGCCAACGTCACCAGCAACGGGGTGGTCAGGGCGGCGGCCAGGTTCCGGCTTTCGGCCGCGTCCGGTTCGGTCCGCACGTGCTCGAACACGGCCGCCCATTCGGCGGCGCGGGCCTGTCCGCTGCTGCGGCGCAGGTGCCGGGCGACTTCGTTCGGGCGGAGGTCGTCGAGCTCGATCACAGCGGCCCCGCGCACCCAGTCCTGGCGTACCGCGTCGGCGTACTCGTCCCGCCTGCTGGTCACGACGACGGGCGACACGAGCCTGCTGATCTCGCGGACGGCTCCGCGCCGGTAGCGCTCGGGGATCTCGTCGAAGCCGTCGAGCACGGGCAACACCCACTCGTCAGCGACGAGGGCGGCGGCTTTCCCGCCCACCAGAAAAGGGTGGTCACGTTCGAGCAGGTCGGCGAGCCGGGACCGCAAGGCGGTGGTGGTGGGATTCCAGTCGCCGAGGCCGAACAGCACCGGGACGCGACTCGTGCGACCGCGTTCCGCGATCAGGTCGAGGACGAGCCGGTGGACCAGCGCGGTCTTGCCCGCACCGGCCCGGCCCAGGATCACCAGGCGTTGCGAGTCGATATCCCGGTAGGTCCGCCGAATATCGGCGAAGGACCCGGTCAACGACGGCGGCCGAGCTTCGTCGTGCTGGATGTTGTCCCAGTGGTCGACCAGTTCGTCCGCCGCCGGATGCCAGCGCACCGGCAGCGCCTCCGGATCACCCAGGCCCCACCGCTCACCCTCCTGGCGGCTGAGCGCGGCCACCCTGCGGGCGAGCTCCCGCGCCGACGCTTCCGGCGACCCGGTGGGGGCGGGCGGTTCCGGGTGCACGACGAGATCACCGTGCACGTCACCACCGACCTGCACGAGGTCACCGCCGACGGTGCCGCGATTGGTGTTGCGAGCCCGGTCGTGCTCTGTCACCTCGCCAGTGTGCCGCGAAGATCGCAGCCCCGGGGCCGGATCGAACCATCCACGAGCGGTCGTCCAGCACTCCCGGCGGCCGACCACCTCCGCAACGGCCGCCCCACATCCACACCCCGTTCAGCTGTGGAGTACTCGCGAAACTCACGGGGAATCGAACGGACCGACTCGCCGCCGAGTCGACGTACCCGCAGCGCAACAAAGGTTTTGCGGTCTGTGAACAAGGCGGGGCCCTGCAACTCGTAGTGAGATCGCAGGGGTTCCGGGGGCGTTCGGGTGAGTGGGCGCCGTCAAGCCTTGGCGAGTTCTGCTGCGTCCTCCTCGCCGAACTGGTCTTCCAGGCGTTCGGGGGAGGCGTCGACGTCGATCTGCTCCAGCGGGGTGCCGCGGGCCGAGGAGATCGCGCCGAGGCGGCGTCCGGCGCGGTCGTTCGCGTAGCTCAGCAGCTCGTCGGTGTCCAATTCGAACGGTCGCACCTCGGGCGCGTCGGCGGGCTGCCACTGGATGAGCTGCATGGCGTGCGGCAGCAGCTCCTGCATCATCTCCTCGACGTGGCCCCAGTTCGCCTCGTCGGCGGCCACGTGCCTGCGGCAGGTGAAGGTGCCCCACGCCATGTGCCTGCGCTCGTCGTCGCCGATGTGGCCGATGATCCGCTGCATGCCGGGGAACAGCCCGCGGCTGCGGCAGATCTTGTTCCACGCGTAGTAGCCGGTGAGCGCGAGCGAGCCCTCCACGACGTGGTTGTAGGTCACCGACGCCCGGATCTGGTTGCGCGGCCCCGGATCGGTGTCCAGCGCGTGCAGCACGGTGGGCAGCACGTCGTAGAAGATCGTGCGGTAGCCGGGGTTGTCCTCGACGAACTCGTTGAGGTTCTCGGTGAGGCCGACGGCGTCCATCCACAGCCGGAACGCCTGGGTGTGCTTGGCCTCTTCGTACATGAACTGGGTCAGGTACATCTCGTCGCCGAAGCGGCCTTCGGCGGCCGTGGCGGACAGGAACGGGCGCAGGTCCTGGGTGACGGCTTCCTCGCCGGCGATGAACTCGGCGCACAGCCCCGCCACGCTGCGCCGTTCTTCGCCGGTGAGCCCGGCCATGTCGCGGGCGTCCTGCTCGAAGTCGATGTCGGCGGGGTTCCAGAACTTCGCGTTGCCCTTGGTGAACAGCCGCAGCGGCAGCGAGTCCCAGTTGAGGCCGCCGGGGCGCAGGGAGTGGAAGTCGTCGCGGTGCTTGCTGCTGTCCGTGGTGGTCGTCATCGGCCTGCTCCAGCTCGCCCGGGTAGTGTGATTCGCGTTACACCGCCGATTTTCGATACTAGAAAGTTCCGCGTCAAGGGCGGTCACTCGCCCGCGTGCGGCGGTTAGCCTCCAGGTCGTGAACCCCGCGACCGTCGGCTTCGACCTGGACCTCACGCTCATCGACCCCCGGCCCGGCATGGTCGACGTGTTCGAGCGGCTGCGCGCGGAGTTCGGCGTGCCCCTCGACGGCGAGCACTTCGCCGCCAACCTCGGCCCGCCGCTGCCCGACGTGCTGCGCACCTACGGGTTCGACGAACCGCTCGTGGCGAGTCTCGTGCACCGGTTCCGGGAGCTCTACCCCGAACTCGTCGTGCCCGGCACGAAGGCCATGCCCGGCGCGGCCGAATCGCTCGCCGCGGTGCGCGAGCTCGGCGGCCGGGCGCTCGTCGTCACCGGGAAGTTCGAGCGCAACGCGCGGCTGCACCTCGACGCCCTCGGCTGGGAGGTCGACCGGCTCGCCGGCGACGTGTTCGCCGCCGCCAAGGGCGACGTGCTGCTCGCCGAAGGCGCCGCCATCTACGTCGGGGACCACCTCGGCGACGTGGTCGGCGCCAAGACGGCCGGCGCGCTCGCCGTCGGCGTCGCCACCGGCCCCTACCGGGCCGAAGAACTCCTGGAAGCCGGGGCCGACGTCGCGCTCGGCGACCTCGCCGAGTTCCCCGCCTGGCTCGCCGGCCGCGCGGGCTGACTCAACCGCGGCGGGTGCGCAGCACCGCGCCCACCACACCGACGACCAACCCGGCCGGGGCCAGCAGCGTCGCCAGGTTCAGCCACAGCGGCAGGTCCTCCAGGCCCGCGGCGTACGACCCGAACACCGCGAGCACCGCGAGCACGCCCGCGGCGAACAGGCCCACCGCGAGGGGGAGCACGACGGAACGAGGGGAAGCGGCGCTCATGCGAGCAGGGTAGGCGCCGCGGCGGCAGGTCCGGCCCGGGTGTGGCCGGAACCTCCGGCTCGGTCGAAGACTTCGCAGGTCAGCGAGGCCTCGTCGGCCGCTCCGCGCAAGGGGCGACGATGTTGCGCTCCGGGCGGGTACTCTGGAACGGACGCGTCCTGGGAACGCTCTGACAGCGTGGCGTTCCGGGGCGTTTTTGTTGTGCCAGGGCCGGTGCGTCGCGCCCCGGCACGACGCACGATGACGACAAGGAGGACCCGCTCGCTCCCGGACCGCCCGACCTGGGCCACGTGGAGGAGTGCGGGCCGGGCATCGACAGGGAACGGTGAGGACAGTGCCGACCGGCAGGGTCAAGTGGTACGACGCGGACAAGGGCTTCGGCTTCGTGACCCAGGACGGTGGGGAGGACGTGTACGTGCGCTCCTCCGCGCTGCCGTCCGACGTCGACTCGCTCAAGACCGGCCAGCGCGTCGACTTCGACATGGCCCAGGGCCGCCGCGGCCCGCAGGCCCTGCGGATCCAGCTGCTGGACCCGCCGCCCTCCGTCGTCGAAGCGCGCCGCCGCCCCGCGGACGAACTGCACGGCATGGTCGACGACATGATCAAGCTGCTGGAGCTGAAGGTGCAGCCCGACCTGCGCCGCGGCAAGTACCCGGACCGCAAGGTGTCCAAGCGGATCGGCGAGGTCGTCCGCGCGGTCGCCCGCGAACTCGACCCCGGCGCCTGACCCCGGCGCCGAACGAGAGCGAACGCCAACCGCACCGCCCGTCTTCGAACCTGCCAGGTCGTTTTCCTGTCAGCGGCGAAGCCGATGAGCGGCGACCACCAGAGCAGCAGGACCACCCGCGGGTCCTCAGCGGTTCCCTCGCGAGGACAGCTTTTTCCCATGTGGCGGAGCCACCTGCGAAAAAGATCCCGCAGCGGGGGAACCGCTGAGGTTCCGCCACCCGAGCCACCACGCAGCAGGAGTTCGACAGGCAGAAACCGTCAGGTCGGGTCGATGACCCAGGTGGCGGCGATGGGGAAGTCCACGCCGCCGTCCTCGCCGAGCACGAGGAGACCGGAGTACTGCTGCACCTCGACGTGCTCCAGGCGGGTGCCGTCCGGGGGGATGCGCAGGGTGTAGGAGTGGCGCTCGTCCGGCCGGATCACGCCGGTGCGCCCCTCGACCTCTTGGCCGTCGACGCCCCGGTAGATGTAGGACACCTGCCACGGCGTGGCGGACACCTCGCCGGGCACCGAGATCTGCAGCGGCGACTTCTCCGGCACCCGCAGCTTGCCCACCGGGTCCTCGGCGGGCGGCGCGCAGTTCTCCCCGGTCGCGTCGCAGAACCGCGCGGGGGCGACCTCGATCGCCTCGCCGTGCGAGTAGAACGTGACCTGCGGGGCGGAGGGTGCCGAGCACCCGGCCAGGGCGACGACGCCCAGCGGAGCCGCGAGCAGCAGCGACTTCAGTCCACGATGCACGACCGCGAGCCTACGGCCCGGTGTCGTCCGCCAAGTCCACGGCCCGGTGTCGCCGGACGGGCTCGCGGTCCGGGGCGGTCCGCCTGGTCCGCGCTCCGGCCGGAACGCCCTCGGTGCCCGGTTCGGCCCGGCGGCCCCGGCGCGGGAGCCGGACCAGCCCGCCGCCGCGCCCGACGAGGACGGTCTGCACCAGCACCAGGGCCAGCAGCGCGGCCGTCGTGGTGAAGCCGATCCACCACACCGGCGGCAGCAGCACCCCCAGCGCGCCGCCGAACACCCAGCTCAGCTGCAGCACCGTCTCGGAGCGGCCGAACGCGGAGGCCCGCGACTCCTCGGCCACGTCCCGCTGCACCACCGCGTCCAGGCACACCTTCGCCAGCGCGCTCGCGGTCGCCGCCACGAGCCCGACCGCGACCGCCGCGGGCACCCCGGCCAGCACCGCCGCGCACACCGCGATCGCCAGTGCGCTGCCCAGGCAGCTCACGATCAGCCGGTCCGGGGCGCCGAACCGCATCCGGGCGCCCGCCGCGTTCCCGAGGAAGCTGCCGAGCCCGGCCGCCCCGCCGACCGCGCCGAGCAGCACGACCTGCATCGCCGGGTCCTGCCGGGTGCTCTCCTTGATCACGAAGGCGGCGAACAGCGTCAGGAACCCGGTCAGCACCCGGATGCCCGCGTTGCCCCACAGCGCGACGACCACGTGCGGGCCCAGCGGCGCCCGCCGCCGCTTCCCGGCCACGGCCCGCGCCTCGCCCGCCGAGCTCTCCACCCGCCGCGTGATCCGCAGGCACAGCCACACCCCGGCCGCCGCGAGCGCCGCCATGAACCACAGCGCCCCCGGCGATCCCAGCAACCACGCGAACCCGGACGCCACCGCTCCGAACACGCCCCCGGCGGCCAGGCCGAACGTGGTCAGCCGCGAGTTGGCCGTGGTCAGGTCGATCGCCGCGGGCAGCACCCGCGGGGTCATCGCGGCCTTGAGCACGCCGAACGACTTGGACAGCACCATGCAGCCCAGCGCCGCCGGGTACAGCAGCCAGCCGTCGAAGTTCACCGCCATCACCGCCGCCAGCAGCACGCGGACGCCGAAGGACACCGCGAGCGCGGTGCGCCTGCCCTGCCGCAGCCGGTCCAGCGCGGGGCCGATCACCGGCGCGATCACCGCGAACGGGGCGACGGTGATCAGCAGGTACAGCGCCACCTTGTCCCGGCTCTCGCCGGTGGCAGCGGAGAAGAACAGCGTGTTCGCGAGCGCCACGGCCATCGCCGCGTCCACCGCGTAGTTGAGCATCACCGCGTAGCTGAAGCGGGCGAGCCCGGATTCGGCGGCGCCGTCGGCGTGCGCGGCGGAGAAGAACAGCCGCATCGCGGCGCGGGTCAGCTGGCGGCCGCGCCAGGCCGCGACCCGGGTGACGGTGAGCTTGCGCGGGGGAGCGGTGGCGTCCCAGCGGCCGCCCGCGGAGTTCTCGGGAGCCTCGCCGGGTGATCGGCCGCCGTCCGGGCCGGTGCGCCCGCGGTGCTCGCGTGCGTCGTCGGGCGCGGGGTGGGGTTCGCGTTCGCCGTCCGGGCCGGAACCGCGGTGCGTTCCGGCGGTGCGCGGTGGTGCGGTGGCGGCGGGGTGCTCGGATCCCCGGGCCCCGGGGCCCGCCTGCTCGCGTCCGGCCTGCGCGGTGCCCGACGGTTCGCCTCGGCCAGGCGCGGGTCCCGCCGGTTCGCGTCCCGCCGGTTCGCGTCCCGCCGAGTCGCCTCCCGCGGTGCTCGCGTGCTCGCGTCCCGCCTGCGCGGCATCGGCTGCGCGGACGCGTTCCTGACCGCCGTCGCGTTCCTGACCGCCGTCGCGTTCCCGACCGCCGTCGCGTTCCCGGTCGTCCCGCTGCTCCCGGTCGTCCCGCCGTCCGCCGAAGCCCTGCGGGATCCGCCCGCGCCTGCCGCGCCGCCCGGCTCCCCCGCGGGGGCGGCCGGTCGGTTCCTCGTCGGTGCGTTGGTCGCGTCGGGGCCCCATGACTTCATCCTGCCCCAGCCGCGGGGTCGATCGCGTCCGCTGCTCCGCTGCTCAACCCGGCGTGCGGCGGAGTTGTCCACAGCCGAGAGCTACCTGTGGACAACCTGTGGAAATTTGCGAGATCACGCGTGAGTTCTCCACAGCTCGGTCGCGGCAACCGGTCAGCGGGGCTCGAACCGCACCCGGTACGCGTGCGGCCACAGCTTCCCGGTGAGCAGGAATTCGTCGGTCCCGGGCACCGCGGCGATCCCGTTCAGCACGTCCGCCCCCGCCTTCTCCCCGGCGGGCAGCAGCCCGGACGCGTCGACGACCGCGCCGACCACGCCGGTCGCCGGGTCGATGCGCACGATCTGGTCGCTGCCCCACACGTTCGCCCACACCTGCCCGCCGGCGCATTCGAGCTCGTTGAGCTCCGGTACCGGCCTGCCCTCCAAGGTGACCTGGACGGAGCCGGTGGCCGCGAACGTCGCCGGGTCGCGGAAGGTGAGCCGCGCGCTGCCGTCGCTCATGACCAGCCGGGAACCGTCGTGGCAGAGCCCCCAGCCCTCGCCGTCGTAGTCCACCCGGCGCAGTTCCCGCAGGCTCGTCCGATCACGTTCCAGCGCAACCCCTTCCTGCCAGGTGAGCTGCCAGATACGGTCTCCGGCGACGGTGATGCCTTCGCCGAAGAGGTCGGCGGGGAGACGTTCCTCCCCGAGCACGCGGCCGGTGTCCGGGTCCAGCGCCCGCAGCAGCGAGCGCCCGTACCGCCCGGTGCCTTCGTAGAGGGTTCCGCCGGACAGTTCGAAGCCCTGGGTGAACGAGGAGCGGTCGTGCGGGAGCACGCGGGTCACCATCGCTCGAAGGTGTGGCACGCTGCCCGCGTGCCCAATGCTCTGATCGGTGTGCTCGCGATCCTCTTGGCCTTCGTGCTGAGCTGGTACGTGCGCCGAGCACGCGCCCAACGCCAGTCCGGACAGCAGGCTCGTGATGATCACACCTGCGGACAGACGGTTGCCCAGCGCAGTTCGCCTGGGAAGATCTCCGGTTCGCACCCCGAAAGCCTGACACGGGCGGCGACCGCATCGAACGCGTACGGCACAATCGAGCACGTGACGCCTATGCCTGCTCCGACCACCGACCCGGACGCTCCGCTCGGAGTTCCCGGGGAGCCGAGCGGCGAGTCCACGGGGACCCAGCCGGAACCGGCCCAGCCCGAACCGGCCCGGCTCGACCCGACGCTGGCCGCGGCCGTGGAGACGGCCCGCGCCGCCGCCGAGGGCGAAGCGGGCCCCGCGGCCGATCCGATCGGTTCGCCGGTGCTCACGGTCGACGCGGCGGAGGCCCCCGTCGGCGCGCACGTCGGCGTGGAGGCCGAGGGGCCGGACGCGGCGACGCACTACTTCGAATCGAACTACCCGGGGTACGTGGGCTGGCGCTGGGCGGTGACCGTCGCGATCGCCGGTCCGGGTGAGCCGGTCACGGTCAGCGAGGTCGTGCTGCTGCCGGGCCAGGACGCGCTGACGGCGCCGGCCTGGGTGCCGTGGAGCGAGCGGGTGCGGCCGGGCGATCTCGGCGCCGGTGATCTGCTGCCGAGCGCTCCGGGCGATCCGCGGCTGGCCGAGGGCTACCTGTCCGGTGCGGACCAGGGCGTGGAGTCGCTGGCGCACGAGGTCGGCCTGGGCCGCAAGCGGGTGCTCAGCCACGAGGGCAGGCTGGCGGCCGCGGAGCGCTGGCACCAGGGCGAGTTCGGCCCGGGCAGCGACATCGCGAAGCTCGCGCCCGGCGCGTGCGGCACCTGCGGTTTCTTCCTGCCGCTGGCGGGTTCGATGCAGGCCGCGTTCGGCGTGTGCGGCAACGAGATTGCGCCGGCGGACGGCCGCGTGGTGCACGTGGAGTTCGGGTGCGGCGCGCACTCGGAGGCCGAGGTGGACACGTCGTCGACGGTGCCGGTCGCCGAGGTCGTCTACGACGACACCACGCTGGACTTCGAGTCGCGCGGGTGACCGCGCAGGACGTGTTCGGCACGGCCGAGCTCCGGCGGGCCGTGCTGGAGTCCTGGGACTCCTCGCCGACGAGGTTCCGCGAGGACGCCAACGCCGAGGAGGACCTGCGCCTCGGCGGCTACCGGGACCGGCTGCTGGTGGAGCTGGCGCAGAACGCCGCGGACGCGGCGGGCGCGGACGGCGTGCTGCGGGTCCGGTTCGAGGACGGTGAGCTGCGGCTGGCGAACACCGGCGCGCCGCTGACCTCGGACGGCGTGGCCGCGTTGGGTTCGCTGCGGGCGTCGGCGAAGCGCGAGGGTGCGACGGTCGGCCGGTTCGGCGTGGGTTTCGCCGCGGTGCTGGCGGTGTCGGACGCGCCGCGCGTGGTGTCGACCTCGGGCGCGGTGGAGTTCTCCGCGGAGCGCACCCGGGCCGAGGCGGCGGCGCTGCCGGGCCCGGCGAAGGAGCTCGAATCCCGCGATGGCGGTGTGCCGGTGCTGCGGCTCGCGTGGCCGTCGCAGGAGCGGCCGCCGGAGGGCTTCAGCACCGAGGTGCGGCTGCCCGTCCGGTCCGATGTGGACGGTGATGCGCTGCTGGCGGAGTTCGCCGAGCGCGCCCCTGATCTGCTGCTGGCGCTGCCCGCGCTGCGCGAGGTCCACGTCGGTTCCCGCTCGTGGCGCCGCGAGGACCAGGGTTCCTCGCGCGCGGTGGTGCACGGCCCGCAGCGCAGCGACCGCTGGCTGCTGCACCGGGTGTCCGGTGAACTGGGCGAGTCGGCGCTGGAAGGTCTGGGTTCGGAGGCGAAGCGCGGCGCGAGCTGGTGGGCGTGCTGGGCGGTGCCGCTGGGGCCCGACGACGTGCCGATCCCGCTCGCCGAGGACGTGCTGCACGCCCCGACGCCCACCGAGGAGCGGCTGTCGCTGCCCGCCCGGCTGCTGGCCGGGTTGCCGGTGGAGGCGGACCGGCGGCGGGTCGCGGCCTCGCCCGCGGTGGATTCGGTGCTGACGTTCGCCGCGGAGAGCTACCCGGACCTGGTCGCGAAGATCGCGCCGGAGCACCGCACCGCGCTGGTGCCGCTGCCCGGCTTCCCGCTGTCCGATGTGGACGGGAAGCTGCGGCAGGACGTGCTAGACCGGTTGCGGATCAGCGCGTGGCTGCCCGGTGGCGCCGGTGGGTCGGTGGCTCCGAGCAGCGCCGCGGTGCTGGAGCACTACTCGCCGGAACTGGTGTCGCTGCTGGCGGACGTGGTGCCGGGCCTGCTGGCCGCGGAACTCTCGGACGCCCGGCAGCGGCGCGCGCTGAGCACCTTGGAGGTGCGGCGGCTCGGCGCGGCCGAGCTGGTGGCCGCGGTCGGCGGGCTGGAGCGCCCGCCGTCCTGGTGGCACCGGCTTTACGAGGCGCTGGCCCCGATCCAGCGCACCGATCTGCGCGCCCGCGAGGAGTTCGCGGCGCTGCCGGTGCCGCTGGCCGACGGCCGCACCGTCACCGGCGCGCGGGACGTGCTGCTCACCGACGGCGATGCCGATTCGGGCCCCGCCGCAGTGCTGTCCACATTGGACATCAGCGGGCTGCGCATCGCGCACCCGGACGCGGCGCACCCGCTGCTGGAGCAGCTCGGTGCGCACCGCGCTGGACCCGCGGAACTGCTCGACGCCCCGCCGCTGGCGGAGGCGGTGCGCGGCAGCGTGGCCGAAGCCCGGGTGGGCGCGGACGTGCTGCCGCTGACCGAATCGGTGCTCGGCCTGGTCCGCGACTCGCGCCCGCACGACTGGCTGGCCGCGCTGGCCATGCCGGACCGCGACGGCGAGATCCGCCGCGCCGACGAGCTGCTGCTGCCGGACGCGGCGCTGCTGGCCGTGCTCGACCCGGACGAGGTCGGGCCGGACGGTTCGCTGGGCGTGCTGGACGGCGCGTTCGCGGCGCGCTGGCCGCGGGACCTGCTGCGGTCCGTGGGCGTGCTGGACTCGTTCGCGCTGCACGTCGAGGACGACCCGATCGACCCGGACGAGCAGTTCGCCGACAGCGTCCGCTGGTGGCACGAGCAGGAGCGCCTGGCGGGCGGGGCGTGGCCGCCCGCGCGGTTCACCTCGGTGCGGGACCTGGACCTCGTCGCCGACGACGCGTGGCCGCGGGCGATCCGGCTGCTCACCGACTCCCCGGACATCGCGCACGTCCTCGGGGACCCGCACAGCCATCCCGCGTGGTGGCTGGCCCGCTTCGCCGTCCTCGACGGCCGCGAACCCCGTTCGTGGCGGTTGCCGGAGGCCGAGGACATCGCGGGGATCTACGACCCGGTGCCGGACCTCGGCCTCAGCTCGCGGCGGCTGCGGCTGGCCGGGGTGCGCGGCGAGCTGCGCGTCGACGACCCGGACGACGCGGCCGACCTGGTGGCGCGGCTCGGCGACCCGGACCGCGGCATCCGCGCGGGCACGGCGCTGCGGGCGCACCGCGTGCTCGCCGACGCCGTGGTCGACGGCGTCGTCAGCCCCGGTTTCGCCGGTCCGCCCGAATCGGTGCGGTCCCTGTCCGGGGCCGTGGTCAGCGCGGAGCGGGCCGTGGTGCTGGACGAGCCGTGGATGCTCGGCGTGCTGGAGGCCCCGCTCGTCGTCGCCGGCGGCGGCCCCGACCAGTTCGACGCCGAAGCGCTCGCCGAACTCCTGGACCTCCCGCTGGCCTCCGAGGAGAGCACCATGCGGGTGCTCTCCGACGGCCGCGTGCAGCGCTGGGCCGAGGTCGGCCGGGTGCCGAGCTCCTGCGAACTGCTCGGCATCGCGGTGCCCGGCGGCGAGGTCGCCCTGCACGACGGGCTGCGCGTGAGCACCCGCGACGGGGAGCGGCGCGTGCACTGGTGGGTCGACGCGACCGGTGCGGTGCACGCCGAGCGGACACCGGACGGGCTGGCCCGCGCCCTCGCCTGGGCGGCCGGTGCCTGGGACAGCCGCTTCGCCCTGGCCGCGCTGCTCGCCGACCCGGAAGCGGTCACCCTGCTGCGCTGAGGTCTCGGTCAGCGGCGCAGCGAGTCGAGGAAGCTGCGCCAGGCGCGCCGGTCGAACAGCAAGGTGCCGCCGTCGCGGTCCTTCGTGTCCCGGACGCCGACCGCATCCGAGGCGAGGCCGACCTCCACGCAACTGCCGGATTGCCCGCTGTGGCTGGATTTCCGCCATTTCGCCGCGTCGCTCAGCATCAGGCTTCCTCCATCTCGGTGGCTATCGTTGCAATCAGACCCGCTGAGGCCTCAACAGACAAGATCGAAGTGTGGATGTCCACTACGGCTTGCTTGTAGGCAGCGACGTCCTTTGCCTCGAAGAGGAAGGCTGGAGATCGGTAGTGCTCCAGCTGGACGATCGGCGGCGCCTTCGCGAACTCGTACAAGACGAATGCGCCTTCGTGTGCGGGAGTCCAGTGAGTCAAGCCGTTGGGGAGGACGGCAACCGTGATGTTGCTCTGCTCGCTGATCCTCAAGATGTACCTGAGCTGTTCTGCCATGACCGCTCGACCGCCGAGGGGCTGGCGCAGCGCGTGCTCGGCGATGATCGCGGTGAGCGGTTTCGCTGCTCTTCCCGCTAGTACGTCTCGCCGAGCCATCCGTAGGCCGACTCGGATTTCCCTTTCAGGGTTGGGCAATCCGCGCATGATGGAGCGCGCGTAGTCGGCAGTCTGGAGGAGGCCCGGGATCACGGTGGGCGCCACATCGGTGATCGAGCTGGCCGAGCGTTCGAACTCGGCTAGCTCGACCAGATGCTTGTGCGGACCGGATGAGCTGCGAGCGAACGTGTTCTTGTCTCCGGCATTCCTAGCGAACTCGATCAGCTCGTCATATCTGGTACCGGTAACTCTTAGTGTTCCCAGTATGCGTGCAACATCCTCCGGTCGGGGTGTGCGGGTGCCGGTTTCGTAGCGAGAGATGGTGACATGACTGGTACCAAGCCGATGTGCCAGCTCGCGGGTCGTGATGTTCGCCTGCTTGCGTAGCTCGCGAAGCTCGGCACCGAGCAGGCGCGCCTTGGGTGTGTGTTCACTGGTACCGGCCATGAAAACAGCTTAGCCAATCCGTGTCGGCTGCATGATCCAACGATGGGGGACTAGCAAAGTTGGAGCCGGTAACAACATACTTAAACCGGAAACACGCTAGAGAGGAGCGAACATGCTGGCCGATGGGGCGAAGGTGGGGCGGTGGCAGCCGGTGAGCAGTGGACGGCACGCCTTCGGCCTGGACGCGCGCAGCTCCGAGCCGGGCGAGCTGACCCGCGCGCTGTGCGGCGTCGTGGTGCGCACCGACGAGTTGCAGCGGGTCGCCGACGAGATCGACTGGATCCGCGAACCGACCTGCATGGACTGCTGGCGCGAGCTGGCGGACCGAGCGCGCTGAGCGCGCCCCCGAACGCGGCCCGGTCGTGGTGACCCCCGACCCCACACCGGTCCGCACGGGTGGCCGGGCGGCGGCCACACCTCCCCGACGCCCGCCCGGTCACCCTCCACCCGAGGAGATCCGCATGGACCCGCACGACATGCCCGCCCGCTGCTGGGTGGCGTTCGGCTACCAGAACCACCTCGTCCCGGTCGCCGGTGCCGGCGAGATCGCCGGGAGCTGCGGGGTGCTCACCGACCCGGCCGACGTCGTGCCGTGCGACGAGCGGCCGACCTGCTCAGTCTGCGCCACCGCCGCTCGGGCTGGTGATCACCGCATCGTCCCGTTCACCGGAACGATCGACTGTTAATAGCGAGATGGCGATTTCTGCCGCGCACCTGCGGTTTCCGGCATTTCCGCCCCGGCGATCGCGGGTGTCGTGCTGAGCTGATCACCGATCACCCCCGCGAGATTCGGACTCGACATGACGCCGCCGCACCCACCGCACGGGAACCCGCCGCCCCCGCCGAGCTGGCCGCTACCCCGGCTACGCTCGCCGCGCGGCGCTGCGGGCGTGCCATCGACCAGGGCATCGCCGACCGGCTCGACGAGGCCGCCGAAGGGCTGGAG
>NZ_JAIUKB010000073.1:0-22833 GCF_020176785.1 Saccharopolyspora sp. 6V
GGGCCTCGACCTCGGGCACGCGCAGGCGCTGCTGGACCTGGTCGACGAGCTGCGGCGCGAACTGGGCACCACCGTCGTCGAACGGTGCGGGTCACTCGTCGCGGTCGGAGTCCTCGGAGCTCTTCTCGCTCGTGGCGGCGGAGGTCTCCTTGGGCCGGTCGGCCTTCTCGTCCGCCGGCTTCGAGGCGGCGGCCTTCTCGTCCGGCTCGGCATCGCCGGACTCCGCGGGTTCGGACTTCGCTTCGTCCGGCTGCGCTTCGTCGGGCTGCGCGGGTTCGGACTTCGCCGCATCGGGCTCGTCGTCCCGGTTCTCCGCGTCGACCCGCGTCGCCCCGCCGGAACCGGCCGCGCCGGGTTCCTCGTCGTAGTCGTCATCGCCCGGCAGCGGCCTGCCGCGCAACCGCTCCGGGTCCTCCCGCTTCCCGCGCACCACCAGCAGGTAGATCACCGCCAGCGCGAACACCACCAGCGAGGTGAACACGTTGATGCGGATGCCGAGCAGGTGCGTGGCCGCGTCGGTGCGCATCATCTCGATCCACACCCGGCCGGCCGTGTACCCGGCGACGTACAGCGCGAACACCCGGCCGCGCCCCATCCGGAACCGCCGGTCCGCCCACACCACGAGCACCGCGACCAGCAGGTTCCACAGCAGCTCGTACAGGAACGTCGGGTGCACCACCGCCAGCGGCGCCCCCTGGTCGACGGCGCGGCCGTAGATCTGGTCGACCATGCCGTCCTCGTTGACCCGGCGGTAGATCTCCAGTCCCCAGGGCACCGAGGTCGGGCTGCCGTAGAGCTCCTGGTTGAACCAGTTCCCCAACCGGCCGATGGCCTGCGCCGTGATCAGCGCCGGGGCGATCGCGTCGGCGAACGCCGCCAGCGGCACGCCGCGCCTGCGGCAGCCGATCCACGCACCGACCGCGCCGAGCGCCACCGCGCCCCAGATGCCGAGGCCGCCCTCCCAGATCTTCAACGCGTCCAGCGGGTTCCGGCCCGGGCCGAAGTACTTGTACCAGTCCGTCGCGACGTGGTAAAGCCGACCGCCGACCAGGCCGAACGGCACCGCGAACACCGCGATGTCGGTGACCACGCCCTTGCGGCCACCGCGCGCCTGCCAGCGCCGGTCACCCCACAGGATCGCCACCACGATCCCGGCGATGATGCACAGCGCATAGGCGCGCAGCGGCACCGGGCCGATGTACCACACCCCCTGCGGGGGGCTCGGAATGTTCGCCAGGAACGAGGTCGCCGGGGCAGCGAGGTTGTGCGCGCTCACCCGAACACCGTATCGGTCCGCCGCGCCACCCCCATCGCCAGGTGAACGGCCCGCCCGTCCGAGCCGGTGGGCCGTTCACCCCGGGTGCTTCAGCGGGAGCGGACTCCCCGGCCCAGTTCGGCGGCGATCTCGCGGACGCCCGCGGGACCGTCCTGCTCGGCGCGGTTGATGAACGCGGAGCCGACGATGACGCCGTCGGCGAACTTCGCGACCTGCGCGGCCTGCTCGCCGGAGCGGACGCCGAGGCCGACCCCGATCGGCAGGTCGGTGTGCGCGCGGGTGCGCCGCACGAGCCCTTCCGCCTGGTCGCCCACGGTGTCGCGCGCCCCGGTCACGCCCATCACCGAGGTGGCGTAGACGAACCCGGAGCTGGCCTTCGCCGTCATCGCCAGCCGCTGTTCCGTGGAGGACGGGGCGACCAGGAAGATCCGATCCACGCCGTGCGCCTCGCTGGCGGACATCCAGTCGTCGGCCTCGTCCGGCACCAGGTCCGGGGTGATCACGCCGAGCCCGCCCGCAGCGGCCAGGTCGCGGGCGAACGCGTCCGGCCCGTACTGGTGCACCGGGTTCCAGTAGGTCATCACCACGGCGTGCTTGCCCGCGTCGGCGACCGAGGACACCACGTCGAACAGGTCCCGGATGCGGAACCCGGCGCGCAGCGCCACGTCCCCGGCGGCCTGGATGGTCGGCCCGTCGATCACCGGGTCGGAGAACGGGACGCCGACCTCCACCACGTCGCAGCCGGGCGCGTCGTCGGTACCGGCGAGCATGCCCGCCAGCAGCTCCTTCGAGCCCTCGACCGTGGGGTAGCCGGCGGGCAGGTACCCGATCAGCCCCGCTCGGTCCTCGGCGCGGCAGGCCGCGAACACCTCGTGCAGGCTCACCGCTCCGCCTCCCCGTCTGCGTCGTCCGCCACCGGCTCGCCCGACTCGTCGACGAGGCCGAAGTACTTCGCGGCGGTGTCCATGTCCTTGTCGCCGCGGCCGGACAGGCTCACCAGCAAGGTGGCGTCCGGCCCCAGCTCGCGGCCCAGCCGCAGCGCGCCCGCGAGGGCGTGCGCGGACTCGATGGCCGGGATGATGCCCTCGGTGCGGGAGAGCAGCCGGAACGCCTGCATCGCCTCGTCGTCGGTGACGGCGACGTACTCGGCGCGGCCGGCGTCCTTCAGGTACGAGTGCTCCGGCCCGACGCCCGGGTAGTCCAGGCCCGCGGAGATCGAGTAGGCCTCGGTGATCTGCCCGTCCTCGTCCTGCAGCAGGTAGGAGCGGGCGCCGTGCAGCGTGCCCGGCGTGCCCTTGGTGAGCGTGGCGCCGTGCTCGCCGCTGTCCAGCCCGTGCCCGGCGGGTTCGCAACCGACCAGCCGCACGCCCGGATCGTCGATGAAGCCGTGGAAGATGCCGATGGCGTTGGAGCCGCCGCCCACGCACGCCACCACCGCGTCCGGCAGCCCGCCGAACTGCGCCAGCGACTGCTCGCGGGCCTCCTCGCCGATGATCTTGTGGAAGTTGCGGACCATCACCGGGAACGGGTGCGCCCCGGCCGCCGTGCCCAGCAGGTAGTGGGTGTCCTCGACGTTGGCGACCCAGTCCCGCAGCGCCTCGTTGATCGCGTCCTTCAGCGTGGCCGAGCCGTTCGCCACCGGTCGCACCTCGGCGCCCAGCAACCGCATCCGCGCCACGTTCAGCGCCTGCCGCTCGGTGTCGACCTTCCCCATGTAGATCACGCAGTCGAGGTCGAGCAGCGCGCAGGCGGTCGCCGTGGCCACGCCGTGCTGGCCAGCGCCGGTCTCGGCGATGACGCGCCGCTTGCCCATCCGCTTGACCAGCAGCGCCTGCCCCAGCACGTTGTTGATCTTGTGGGAGCCGGTGTGGTTCAGGTCCTCGCGCTTGAGCAGGATCCGCGCCCCGCCCGCGCGCTCGCCGAACCGCTTCGCCTCGGTCAGCAGCGACGGGCGGCCCGCGTAGTCCCGCAGCAGCCGCGCCAGCTCGTCCACGAACTCCGGGTCCAGCTGCGCCTTCTCGTACTCCGCGGCCAGCTCGTCCTGCGCGGCGATCAACGCCTCCGGCATGAACCGGCCGCCGTAGGGGCCGAAGTGGCCCCGCTCATCCGGGTCATGCCCCTCGGGCACCGGACGGCCCGGCCGATGCGCGCGGTCGTGCTGCGCGTCGTGCACCGTCGCCATCTAGGTCACCTCTCTAGTAGTCCTCAGCCGCCGGGGATCCGGCCGTGCGCCGCGGCGGCACCGCGCCGCGCGTCACCCACCCCGGGTTCCCGGCACGGGCGCCGCGACACCGGCCGCGCCCGGGCGGTGCGCCGAACCCGACCGGTGGCCGGGCCCGGCTCGATCAGCGGCTGGGCCGCGGGCAGGCCGGGTGCGAGCCGGCCGTCACCAGCTGGGTCACCGCGACGCGCGGGTTATCGCTGGTCACCAGGCCCTCGCCGACCAGCACCGCGTCCGCGCCCGACCCGGCGTACGCCATCAGGTCGCTCGGGCCGCGCACCCCGGACTCCGCCACCTTCAGCACCTCCGGCGGCAGGCCGGGGGCGATCCGCCCGAAGACCTCGCGGTCCACGTCCAGGGTGTGCAGGTTGCGGGCGTTGATGCCGATGACCTTCGCCCCGGCCTCCAGCGCGCGGTCCGCCTCCTCGGCGGTGTGCACCTCGACCAGCGCGGTCATGCCCAGCGACTCGACCCGGTCCAGCAGGGCCTCCAGCGCGTTCTGCTCCAGCGCCGCCACGATCAGCAGCACCATGTCCGCGCCGTGGGCGCGCGCCTCGTGCACCTGGTACGGGCTGACCACGAAGTCCTTGCGCAGCAGCGGAGTCGCCGGGACCTTCAGGCGCACCGCGTCGAAGTCCGCCAGCGAACCGCCGAAGCGGCGCTGCTCGGTCAGCACGCTGATCACCCGCGCGCCCGCCTCCGAGTAGTCCGCGGCCAGATCGGCCGGTTCGCCGATCTCCGCGAGCTCACCCTTGGACGGGCTCCGCCGCTTCACCTCCGCGATCACGCCGACACCGGGCGCGCGCAGCGCGGCCAGCGCGTCGTGCGGCGGTGGCGCCGCAGCCGAACGCTGCTTGATCTCGTCGAACGGAACGGCGGATTCGCGGAGGGCCATGTCCTCGCGAACGCCTTCAATGATGGATTCCAGAACGCTCACTCGAACACCTCGCCACGCGTGCCCCGAACACTCGCCCGCAGGTCTCGAAAATCGTCAATGACGCAGACGAACTCATCGCGCTCGATCACGACACTCCCCTTCCCGCCGTGCCGTTCGCATGGCCGATGCTAACCCCGCGCGGTGCGGCCTCCGCCCAAGGGGTCGGTACAACGTCCCTGCACAGCAAGGACCTTCGTCCCTTGCCGACTCCGATCGCAGGACTCCCCACCGCCACCCGGACGTACCCGAACCGGTGCCGGGACCACGGTGCGCGCGCCGCTAGCGCTCGTCCGTCGGGTCGGCTCCCTCGTCCAGGGCATCCCACAGCCTTTTGTCCGGATCGGTGGACTTCCGCTTCTCCGCACCCGGCGCCGAGTACCGCGCGCCCATCGCGGGCATCCGGCCGGCGCGCACCGCCACCAGCGCTCCCGCCGCGAGCAGCGCCAGCCCGGCCAGCACCACCAGCAGCGGCCCGAACGGCGCGGCGGACGGCTCGCCCACCGGCTCACCGCCCGACGGAACCCCCGGCGGCACGAACTCGGCCGCCGCGGCGAACCACCACGTGCCCGCCCGCCACAGCAGCAGCGCGCCGCCGAGCAGCGTCAACGCGCCGACGACGCGGCGCAGCAGGCCACCGGTCGCCAGCACCGCCGCCACCGCGGCCAGCGCGGCCAGCGCCAGCGGCACCAGCTCCGGACGCGCCACCGCGCCCGAAGCCACCGCGTCCACCTCGCCCGAGAACGGGGTGCGGTACTGCCGCGACGCCCAGGTCAGCGCGCTCGCACCCCACAGCAGCCCCGCGGCCGCCACCAGCAGCAGCACCACCGACCACAGCAGCCGCGCCGAGGTCTCGCGCTGCGCCGTCACACCCGCTCCGCGACATCCGCCGGGCGCGTGTCCGGGGCGCGCAGCGTCTGCGCGGTCGCGACCGCGGTCAGCACCGCCTTCGCCTTGTTCAACGACTCCTGGTCCTCCGCCACCGGGTCCGAGTCGGCGACGATGCCGCCGCCCGCCTGCACGTACGCCATCCCGTCGCGCACCAGCGCGGTGCGGATCGCGATCGCCGTGTCGGCGTCCCCGGCGAAGTCCAGGTAGCCGACCACCCCGCCGTACTGGGCGCGGCGCGTCGGCTCCAGCTCCTCGATGAGCTCCAGCGCCCGCGGCTTCGGCGCGCCCGACAGGGTGCCCGCCGGGAAGCACGCGGTGACCGCGTCGAACGCGGTGCGGCCTTCGTCCAGGGTGCCGGTGACCGTGGAGACCAGGTGCATCACGTGGCTGTAGCGCTCGATCCGGAAGAACTCGACCACGTGCACCGAGCCCGGGCGGCACACCCGGCCCAGGTCGTTGCGGCCCAGGTCGACCAGCATCAGGTGCTCGGCCCGCTCCTTCTCGTCGTTGCTGAGCTCCTTCTCCAGCCGCGCGTCCTCGTCCTCGTCGGCGCCGCGCCAGCGGGTGCCCGCGATCGGGTGCGTCGTCGCCTGGCCGTCGCGGACCGTCACCAGTGATTCGGGGCTCGATCCGACGATGTCGAACGGGCTGCCGCCCTCGGGGTCGGCCAGCCGCAGCAGGTACATGTACGGGCTCGGGTTCGTGGTGCGCAGCACCCGGTACACGTCGAGGGCGTCGGCGCTGGTCTCCATCTCGAAGCGCTGCGAGACGACGACCTGGAAGGCCTCGCCCGCGCGGATCGCCTCCTTCGCCGCCTCCACCGCCCGGTGGTGCTCCTCGGGGGTGCGGCGGCGGGTGAACTCCGGGGCGGGGCGGGAGAACGCGGCCACCGTCGGCGCCGACGGCGTGCACAGCCGCTCGGTCATCTCGTCCAGCCTGCGGACCGCGTCGTCGTAGGCGGCGTCCACCCGCTCCGGGCTGTCGTCCCAGTTCACCGCGTTCGCGATCAGGGTGATCGTGCCCTCGTGGTGGTCCAGCGCGGCCAGGTCGGTGGCCAGCAGCATCACCAGTTCGGGGATGCGCAGGTCGTCCTCGGTGAGCTCCGGCAGCCGCTCCAGGCGGCGCACCGCGTCGTAGCCTAGGTAGCCCACCATGCCCCCGGTCAGCGGCGGCAGGCCCGGCAGCGGGTCGGTGCGCAGCAGCCGCACCGTCTCCCGCAGCGCCTCCAGCGGGTCACCACCGGTCGGCAGGCCCACCGGCGGCGTGCCCGTCCAGCAGGCCTCGCCATCGCGCGCGGTCAGCGCGGCCGCGCTGCGCACCCCGATGAACGACCAGCGCGACCAGGAGCGCCCGTTCTCCGCCGACTCGAACAGGAACGTGCCCGTCCGGTCGCCCGCGAGCTTCCGGTACACCCCCAGCGGGGTCTCGTCGTCGGCCAGCAACCGCCGCACGACGGGGATGACCCGCCGCCCGGCGGCCAGGTCGCGGAACTCCGCGCGGTCCGGGGTGATGCTGCCGATGTCGCCGTCGCCAACCATGTCCACATTGTGCCGACCCCGCACCGGGCGCGTCGCAGCGGTCGGGCGGCGGGCTTTTGCGGCCCGCACCCGGCAGCGACGAAGATGGCGGGGATGAACAGCGGCACCGGCCGTGGGAGCGACCACGACGACCTCGGGGACCACGACGACGACCTCGACCACGCCGACCTCGGGCAGCACGCCGACCTCGGGCAGCTCGGCGACCCCGGGGACAGCGGCGACCCCGGCGCGCCGGGTCCTCGCGGCGAGCAGGACGGCCGGAAGCGGCGCGGGCGCCGCGCGGGCGGGCAGGACACCAGGGCCGCGCTGGTCGCCGCGGCCCGCGAGGTCTTCGCCGAATCCGGTTACAACGACGCGACCGTGCGCGTGATCGCGACCCGGGCCGGCGTCGACCCGGCGATGGTCAACCACTGGTTCGGCGGCAAGGAGGCCCTGTTCACCGCGGCCGTGCACATCCCCGTCGACCCGACCACCGTCATCCCGGAACTGCTGGCCGGGGACCGGGAGCAGCTCGCCGAACGCGTGCTGCGCCGGTTCCTCGGCGCGTGGGACGCGGCGGGCGGCCGGGCGTTCGCCGCACTCGTGCGCAGCGTCGCCTCGCACCGCTCGGCGGTGCGGATGCTGCGCGAGTTCGTCGCCACCGTGATCATCGACCGGCTGGTGCGGGAGCTGCGGATGGACCGCCCGGAGCTGCGCGCCGCGCTCAGCGCCTCGCAGATCATCGGGCTCGGCATCACCCGCTACGTGGTGGAGCTGGAGCCGCTGGCCTCCGCCGACCACGACACCGTGGTGGCCGCGGTGGCCCCCAACCTGCAGCGCTACCTCACCGGGGACCTCGGCCCGGAGAGTTAGCCGAGCAGCACGTCCGCGTCGAAGCAGGTGCGGTCACCGGTGTGGCAGGCCGCGCCGACCTGGTCGACGACCAGCAGCACCGTGTCGCCGTCGCAGTCCAGCCGCACCTCGTGCACGTGCTGCACGTGTCCCGAGGTCTCGCCCTTCACCCAGTACTCCCCCCGGCTGCGGGAGAAGTAGGTGCCGCGGCGGGTGGTGAGCGTGCGGTGCAGCGCCTCGTCGTCCATCCACGCCATCATCAGCACCTCGCCGGTGCCGCGCTGCTGCGCGACCGCGGCCACCAGGCCGTCGGCGTTGCGCTTGAGGCGCCCGGCGATCGCCGGGTCCAGCTCGCTCATCGGACGGTGATCCCTTCCGCGCGCATCGCGTCCTTCACCTCACCGATCCGCAGCCGGCCGAAGTGGAAGACGCTGGCCGCGAGCACCGCGTCCGCGCCGGCGCGCACCGCGGGCGCGAAGTGCTCGACGGCGCCCGCGCCACCGCTGGCGATGAGGGGGACGTCGACGCGGGAGCGGACCGCGCGGATCAGCTCCAGGTCGAAACCGGCCTTGGTGCCGTCGGCGTCCATGGAGTTCAGCAGGATTTCGCCGACGCCGAGCTCCTGGGCGCGCTCGGCCCACTCGACGGCGCAGATCCCGGTGCCGCGGCGGCCACCGTGCGTGGTGACCTCGAAACCGGACGCGGTCGGCTGCCCGCCCTCCGGCACGCGGCGGGCGTCGGCGGAGAGCACGACGCACTGCGCGCCGAACCGGTGCGAGGCCTCCCGCAGCAGCTCGGGGCGGGCGATGGCGGCGGTGTTCACGCTCACCTTGTCGGCGCCCGCGCGCAACAACCGGTTCACGTCCTCGGCGCTGCGGACCCCGCCGCCGACGGTCAGCGGGATGAACACCTGCTCGGCGGCCCGGCGCACCACCTCGAACGTGGTCTCCCGGTCCGAGGAGGACGCGGTCACGTCGAGGAACGTGAGCTCGTCGGCGCTCTCGGCGTCGTAGGTCTTGGCCAGCTCCACCGGGTCGCCCGCGTCCCGCAGGTCCGTGAAGTTGACACCCTTGACGACCCGCCCGGCGTCCACGTCCAGGCAGGGGATCACTCGTACCGCGACGCCCATGCCTCCAGCGTAGGCCGTGCGCGGCGCCCGCCGGGGCACCGGGTCGCCCGGCGGCGCGGGTGCCGCACCGCCGGGTCCGGTCCGATCAGGACACCGCGGCGAGGGCCTCTTCGAGGGTGAAGTTCCCGGCGTACAAGGCCTTGCCGACGATGGAGCCCTCCACGCCCAGCGGCGCGAGCTCCGCCAGCGCCCGCAGATCGTCCACACTGGACACCCCGCCGGAGGCGACCACGGGCGCCTCGGTGCGAGCGCAGACCTCGCGCAGCAGCTCGGTGTTCGGACCCTGCAGCGTGCCGTCCTTGCTCACGTCGGTGACGACGTAGCGGCGGCAGCCCGCGGCGTCCAGCCGGGCCAGCACCTCCCACAGGTCGCCGCCGTCGCGGGTCCAGCCGCGGGCCGCGAGCCGGTGGCCCTCCTCGGTGATGCGCACGTCCAGGCCGACGGCGACCTGCTCGCCGTGCTCGGCGACCACGCGGTCCGCCCACTCGGGGTTCTCCAGCGCCGCGGTGCCCAGGTTCACCCGGTGGCAGCCGGTGGCCAGCGCCGCCTTCAGCGAGTCGTCGTCCCGGATGCCGCCGGAGAGCTCCACCCGCACGTCGAGCCGCCGCACCACGTCGGCCAGCAGCTCCCGGTTGGAGCCGCGGCCGAACGCCGCGTCCAGGTCCACCAGGTGGATCCACTCGGCCCCGGCGCGCTGCCAGGCGAGGGCGGCCTCCAGCGGATCGCCGTAGGAGGTCTCGGTTCCGGCGGCGCCCTGGACCAGCCGGACGGCCTGGCCATCGGCCACGTCAACTGCGGGAAGAAGCGTGAAAGTCACGCGGCAACTGTATCTGGCGGCCTGGTGCGGGCCGTGCGGCGCGGGGTCAGCGGTGCCGGTCACCGGAGCGGGCCGCGGCGATCACGGGGACCAGCAGCGCCAGCACCGCGAGCACCAGCACCAGCCACGCGGGCACGCCCGCCTCGACCAGGTACGTGGAGCTGAAGCCCGCGACGACGCCCACGGCCAGGACCAGGGCCACGACCCGGGTGCCGCGCGGGTTCATCAATCCGTGGCGGCGCACGTCACAGCGTCCCGAGCCAGTTGCGCAGCAGGCGGGAGCCCGCCTCGCCGGACTTCTCCGGGTGGAACTGCGTCGCCGACAGCGGGCCGTTCTCCACCGCGGCGACGAACGGCTCGCCGTGCTCGGACCAGGTCACCTTGGCCGGGGCGATCGTCTCCGACTCGGGCAGTTCCCAGCGCCGGGCGGCGAAGGAGTGCACGAAGTAGAACCGGGTGCCCGGCTCCATCCCGGCGAACAGCACCGAGCCGGCGGGCGGCGCGACCTCGTTCCAGCCCATGTGCGGCAGCACGTCCGCCTGGAGCCGTTCGACGTCGCCGGGCCACTGGCCGCAGCCGTCGGCCTGCACGCCGTGCTCGACGCCGCGGTCGAACAGCACCTGCATGCCCACGCAGATGCCGAGCACCGGGCGCCCGCCGGCCAGCCGCCGATCGATGATCTTGTCCCCGCCCGCGGCGAGCAGACCTTCCATGCAGGCCCCGAACGCGCCGACGCCGGGCACGACGAGCCCGTCGGCCTCGACGGCGGCGTGCGCGTCCGAGGTCACCCGCACATCGGCGCCCGCGTGCTCGAGAGCGCGTTCGGCGGAGCGCAGGTTGCCGGAGCCATAGTCCAAAACGACGACGCGTGCCACGCCGCCAGGCTACCGGCCGCTCGTGGCGAGGAATCCGCGGATCGACCGGGCGAGGCCCGCGGGGTCCAGCCCGTGCGCGGCCTCGTGCTCGTCGGCGGTGCCGTAGGCGCGCAGTTCCGCGTCCCGCCGCACGCCCAGCCCGAGCACCCGGTGCGGCAGGTCGGCCAGCGCGGCGTTCGCGGCCGCCGTGGAGGTGTCCCGCAGGTAGGGCTCCACCAGCACCACGTCCGGGGTCGCGGCCAGCGCCGCCGATCGCAGGCCCGCGGCGTCGAAGGGCCGGACGGTCGAGGCGTAGAGCACCGCCACGTCCAGCTCGACCGTCGCCGCGAGCACCGGCCGCAGCATCGGCCCCACCGCGAGCACCACCCCACCTCGCCCCTCGCGCACCACCAGGAACCGGCGGCCCACCGGCGGCGGCGCCGCGTTGGTGCGCTCGCTCATCCGCAGGTACACGAGGTCGTCGGTGAGCAGCGCCGCGCTGAGCAGCTCGGCGAACTCCCGCGGGTGCCCGGGCACGTGCACCGTCCAGTCCGGCAGCGTGTCGAGCAGGGCCACGTCGCCGGGCGCCATGTGGGTGCGGCCCGCGGCCGGGTAGTCGTAGGACGCGCCGGTGCTGACCAGGACCGCGCCGACGCCCTGGTGGTTGAGGTCCAGCTTGAGCTGCTCGAACGGCCGCTCCACCAGGAACGGCGCGATCGAGTGCACGACGGGCCGCATCCCGGTGAGCGCGAGCCCGCCCGCGACGCCGATCAGCGCCTGCTCCCGGATGCCGACGTTGATCACCCGGTCCGGGTGCCGCGAGGCGGCGGCGGCGAACCGGTCGGCGGAGATCTCGGCGAGCACCACCGCGAGCCGCGGGTCCACGTCGAGGGCGGCGCCGACGAGGTCGGTGAACTCCTCGCGCATCGGGCGGGTGCGCGGTTCGGTCGGGGCGGTCATGCGAACTCCTTCGGTTCCACGCGGGCGATGACGGCGAGCGGCTGGTCGGGCCGGGTGTCGGTGAGGGCGCGGTGCAGGGCTTCGTGGTCCCGGCCGTCGACGGAGTGCGCGGCCCAGCCCTCGCGGGAGAAGCGCTCCGCGATGCCGCCCGGCCAGCCGTGCGAGTCGGAGGCGTTGTCGACCACGACCGCGGTCAGCTGCCCGGCGCCGAGGCGGTCGGCGACGGCGATCGCCTCGTGGTTGCTGCCCTCGCCGAGTTCGGCGTCACCGACGAGGACGACGACGCGCGGGTGGGTGCGGCCCCGCGCGCGCAGCCCGAGGGCGGTGCCGAGCGCCAGCGGCAGGCCGTGGCCGAGGGAGCCGCTGCCGATCTCCACGCCGGGCACGAGCAGCCGGTCCGGGTGCTGGCCGAGGCGGGAGTCGAAGCTGCTCCAGCCGTCGAGTTCGGCGGGGTCGAGGAAGCCCTTCGCGGCGAGCACCGCGTAGTAGGCCATCGGCCCGTGCCCCTTGGACAGCAGGAAGCGGTCCCGGTCGGGGTCGTCGGGGTGCGCGGGGTCGACGTCGAGGACGCGGTCGTAGAGCACCCAGAGCACGTCGAGGGTGGAGGTGGCGGCGGGCGAGTGCTTCTCGTCGCCGGACATCCGGGCGAGCAGCGCGGGCAGCTCCGGGTGGCCGAGCCCGGTTCCCGCTGGGGTGGAGGTGGTCATGCGGACAGCCTCGAACTTCGAGTTAGCTCGAAGTCAAGCGGCGCTCGGCGGCGGTGTCCCCGAATCACCGATTGAAAACGAATTTTCTTCATGTTGAACCGGATTCAGCCCACCTTCGTATTCACCCGAATTGCCGGTTGGGGCCGAGCGGAGCCGCTCATTACAGTTCCTACTCATTAGTAGTAACTTTTCCGGCGGCGCCTTCCGAACCCGACCGGCGTCACCCGACAGGAGAAGAAGATCATGCTGACGAGGGCGGCCCGCACCGGCGCACCGGATCCGTGGGCGGCGCTGCCCAGCGAACTCGCCCCCATCCTGCGGCCCGAGATGAGCAGCCTCGCCACGCAGATCCTCACCGAGATCCAACTCCGGATCCCCGAATACGCCCGGCCCATGGACCAGAAGTACGTGCACGCCATCCGCCGCGGCGTCGAAGAGGCCCTCAGCCAGTTCGTCGACCAGATCGCCGACCCCACCGCACCGCAGGAACGCTGCGCCGAGGTGCACCGGGCGCTCGGCAAGGCCGAGATGCACGAAGGCCGCAGCCTCGACAGCCTGCAGGCCGCCTACCGGCTCGGCGCCCGCCTCGCCTGGCGGCGCACCGCCCGCATCGGCGAACGCGCCCGCGTCGCGCCCCGCACCATGCTGCTGCTCGGCGAAGCGATCTACGCGCACATCGACGAGCTGGCCGCCCGGTCCGTCGAAGGCTTCGCCGAAGCGCAGGCCCGCGCCGCCGGCACCCGCGCCCGGCGCCGGCGGCGGCTGCTGGAACTGCTGCTCACCGATCCGCAACCACCGCGCCGGATCCTCGCCGAAGCCGCCGAAGCCGCGCACTGGACGCTGCCGCGCACCCTCGTCGTCGCCGCCCTCGAACGCGTCGACGGGCAGGAGCAGCGCAGCAACCCGCTCAGCCGCCGGGAAGCGCTCCTCGACCTCGAAAGCGGCCACCCGCACCTGCTCGTGCCGTACCCCGACGACGACGCGGACGACGAACCGCCGTGGGAGCAGCAGCTCGCGGGCTGGCGGGTCGCGCTCGGGCCCCGCGTCGAACTGCACCGCGCACCGCACGCGCTGCGCTGGGCGCGCAAGCTCCTGGAGCTCTCGCACGCCGGACTCGTGCCGGAACGCCCCGTGCTGCGCTGCGAGGACCACCTCTCGCACCTGCTGCTGCTCAGCGACGAGAACCTGACCCGGCAGGTCGTGCACACCCGGCTCGCCCCGCTCGGCGGGCTCAAGCCGAAGCAGCAGGTCCGGCTCGCCGACACCCTCCTGGCGTGGCTGCAGACCCGCGGCGGCGCCCCCGAGGTCGCGCACCGGCTGCGAGTGCACCCGCAGACCGTGCGCTACCGCCTGCACCAGCTCGAAGACCTCTTCGGCGACGCGCTCACCGACCCGCAGGCGCGATTCGAGCTGGAGATCGCGCTGCGCGCCGCCGGACGCCTGCTCAGCTACGGCGCGCTCGTCCCGGAGCCGGCCGGGACCGGCAGGAGTTCGACCTAAGGTGAACTTCGCGGCTACCTTGGGAGCATGTCCGCACTTCCCGCGCTGCTCACCATCGGCGAGGTCGCCCACCGCAGCGGAGTCGCCCAGACCGCGCTGCGCTTCTACGAGCAGCGCGGCCTGATCACCTCCACCCGCACCAGCGGCAACCAGCGCCGCTACGGGCGTCCCGTGCTGCGCAGGCTCGCGTTCATCCGCGCCGCCCAGCGCGTCGGGCTCAGCCTGGAGCAGATCTCCGACGCGCTCGCCACGCTGCCCACCGACCACGCGCCCACCAAGGCCGACTGGACGCGGCTGTCCCGCTCCTGGCGCGACGAGCTCGACGCGCGCATCGACGGGCTGCAGCGGCTGCGCGACCGGCTCAGCGGCTGCATCGGCTGCGGCTGCCTGTCGCTGCGCACCTGCACCCTGAACAACGCCGACGACCAGATGGCCGCGCAGGGCCCCGGCTCGCCGCTGCTCACACCGTCCGCCGACCGGTCCTAACCAAAATCCTCGGCCCAGCGGTAGAACATCTCCGGGCGCCCCACCCCGCCGTAGCGCGGCTCGCGGCCCGCCATCCCGTTGTCCACCAGGTACTCCAGGTAGCGCCGGGCCGTCACCCGCGACACCCCGGCCAGCTCGCCCACCGCACCCGCGGCGGCACCCTCCCGGTGCGCCCGCAGCGCCGAGACCACCGCGGCCAGCGTCTCCTCCCCCATGCCCTTCGGCAGCGACGCGCGGTCCACCCCGCGCAGCGTGGAGAACGCGCGGTCGATCTCGCTCTGCCCGCTGGCCTCCCGGTCGTGCCCGAGGCTCTGCCGGAAGCGGGCGTAGTGCTCCAGCTTCTCCCGCATCGCCGCGAACGTGAACGGCTTCAGCAGGTACTGCACGACGCCGCTGGCCACCGAAGCGCGCACCACGCGCAGGTCCCGCGCCGAGGTCACCGCGATCACGTCGGCGTTGCTGCCCGCGTTGCGCAGCGCCCGCGCCACCGCCAGCCCGTCCATGTCCGGCAACCGCAGGTCCAGCAGCACCAGGTCCACCTGGGTGTGCTCCAGGAACCGCAGCGCGTCCTGCCCGGTGCGGGCGCGGCCGGCCACCTCGAAACCGTCCACCCTGGACACGTACAGCTCGTGCGCCTCGCCCGCGACCGGGTCGTCCTCCACCACCAGCACCGAGATCACGAGCGCACCTCGGTCAACGGGATCCGCACCTCGAACCTGCCGCCCGGACCGGTACCGACCCGCACCGACCCGCCGTAGCGGCGCACGCTGCGCCCCACCAGCGCCAGGCCCAGCCCGCGACCCGGGCGCTTCGTCGACCAGCCGCGCTCGAACACCGACCCGGCCACCGCCGGATCCACCCCGGGCCCGTTGTCCGACACCACGATGGACAGCTCCTCCTCGTCGGAGCGGATGCTCACCTCGACCCGCGGGGCGGGCACCTCGAACGTCGCCTCCACCGCGTTGTCGATCAGATTCCCCAAGATCGTCACCAGATCGCGCGAACCCACCCGGTCCAACGCGCGATCGTCGACCGCGCTGCCCTCCGACAGCACCACTTCCACACCCCGCTCCCGCGCCTCCGCGCTCTTGCCGAGCAGCACGGCCGCCAGCACCGGCTCCCCCACCGCGCCCACCACGCGATCCGTCAGCTGCTGCGCCAGTTCCAGCTCCGCGGTCGCGAACCCCACCGCCTCCTCGATCCGCCCCAGTTCGATCAACGACACCACCGCGTGCAGCCGGTTCGCCGACTCGTGCGCCTGCGAGCGCAGCGACTCGGAGAACCCGCGCATCGAATCCAGTTCCCCCGTCAACGTCTGCAACTCGGTGTGGTCGCGCAACGTCACCACGCTGCCCAGGTCGCGGTCGCCGCTGCGCACCGCGGAGACGTTCACCAGCAGCACCCGGTCCTCGGTCACGTGCACCTCGTCGCGCACCGGCTCCCGCTCGGCGAGCGCCTCCACCAGCGGCTCCGGGAAACCGAGGTCCGCGAAGCGCGCGCCCTCCGCCGCGGCCGGGTCCGACCCCAGCAGCACCGCCGCGCCATCGTTGCACAGCGTCACCACGCCGGACGGCGCCACCAGCAGCAGGCCCTCGCGGACCGCGTGCAGGATCGCGTCGTGGTACTCGTACATCCGGCTCAGCTCCGCCGGGGTCAGCCCGTGCGTGTGCCTGCGCAGCCGGCGCGACACCAGGTACCCGGCCACCCCGCCGAACAGCAGCGCCACCGCACCCACCCCGGCCAGCACCAGCAGCTGCCCGCTCAGCTCCGCGGTGAGCACCCGCACCGTGATGCCCACCGACACCAGCGCGCGCACCCGGCCCGAGTCGTCGAGCACCGGGACCACCACCCGCACCGACGGGCCGAGGGTGCCCTCGTAGGTCTCGGTGAGCGGCCTGCCGTGCTGGGCCGCACCGATGTTGCCGACGAAGCGCTTCCCGATCAGCTCCGGGTTCGGGTGCGTGTAGCGCATCCCCGACGGATCCATGATCGTGATGAACCCGACGCCGGTCGCCGTCCGCACCCGCTCCGCCCACGGCTGCAAGGTGCGCGGCGGATCACCACCGGTGACGGCCGCCAGCACTCCGGGGTCCACCGCCAGGGTGTTCGCCACCGCGGCGACCTCGTCCGCGGCGGCCTCCTCGGTGCGGCGCTCCGCCTCGACGTAGCCCAACGCCACCCCGCTGAGCACCACCACCGCGACCACGATCACTTGCAGCACGAACAACCTGGCCGCGAGGCTGGCGCGGCCGATCCGCCGGAGGTACGACATGACGTTGCTGTTGCTCCCGCATGAACTCAATGAACACAACCGTGACGGTCACCACCGGTGAGTCCGATAGTCTCCCCCGACATGCTCGTGACCTGAGACACGACCGAATGAGTGATCGCCGACCCACGTGATCGGTACATCCCGTAGGAGTTGACCCGTGCCAAGCAAAGACGCTGCACCCGAGGCCGCCGGTGCACCGCCGAAGAAGCGGGACCGCACCCACTTCCTGTACATCTTCGTCATCGTCGCGGTCCTGGCGGGCATCGCCGTGGGATTCGCGTTCCCCGACTTCGCCACCGCACTGAAACCGCTGGGCACCGGGTTCGTCAACCTGATCAAGATGATGATCTCCCCGGTCATCTTCTGCACCATCGTGCTGGGCGTCGGCGGTGTGCGGCAGGCCGCGAAGGTCGGCAAGGTCGGCGGCCTGGCACTGGGCTACTTCCTCGTGATGTCGTTCGTCGCGCTCGTCGTCGGGCTGCTCGTCGGCAACGTGCTGCACCCCGGCGAAGGTCTCCAGCTCACCGACGAGCTGCGTGCCAGCGGCAGCGACCAGGCCCCGGGCGAGGCCGAGGGCCTGTCCGGGTTCCTCATCGGGATCATCCCGAACACCCTGGTCTCCGCCCTCACCGAAGGTGAAGTGCTGCAGACCCTGCTGGTGGCGCTGCTCGCCGGGTTCGCCCTGCAGGCCCTCGGCGACAAGGGCACGCCGATCCTGAACGGCATCGAGCACATCCAGCGGCTCGTGTTCAAGATCCTCGCGATGGTGATGTGGGTGGCCCCGATCGGCGCGTTCGGCGCCATCGCCGCCGTCGTCGGCGCCACCGGGGTCGACGCGCTCAAGGGCCTCGGCGTCATCATGGCCGGCTTCTACATCACCTGCGTGCTGTTCATCTTCCTCGTGCTCGGGCCTCTGCTGTGGGCGTTCGCCCGGGTCAGCGTGTTCAAGCTGCTCGGCTACCTGGGCCGCGAGTTCCTGCTCATCCTGTCCACCTCCTCCTCGGAGGCGGCGCTGCCGCGGCTGATCGCGAAGATGGAGCACCTCGGCGTCAGCAAGCCCGTCGTCGGCATCACCGTGCCCACCGGGTACTCGTTCAACCTGGACGGCACCGCGATCTACCTGACGATGGCCTCGCTGTTCATCGCCTCCGCGATGGGTGAACCGCTGGCGCTCGGCGAGCAGGTCTCGCTGCTCGTGTTCATGATCATCGCGTCGAAGGGCGCCGCGGGCGTCAGCGGCGCCGGGCTCGCCACCCTCGCGGGCGGCCTGCAGTCGCACCGCCCCGAACTCGTCGACGGCGTCGGCCTCATCGTCGGCATCGACCGGTTCATGTCGGAGGCCCGCGCACTCACCAACTTCGCGGGCAACGCGATCGCCACGGTCATCATCGGCTCCTGGACCAAGGAGATCGACCGCGAGCAGATGCAGCGGGTGTTCGCCAAGGAGGACCCGTTCAACGAGCAGAGCTTCCTGGACGAGGAAGAATCCTCCGCGGCCGGCGGCGATTCCGGGAAGGAACCCGTCGCCGCGAAGTGAGGACCGCGCGGCCGCGCAGCGGCGGGCCGCGCCGAGACAGGAGTCGACGATGCACAGAGCAGTGCTGAGCCTGCTGATCGCCCTCGGCGCGGTCGCCGCCACCGGCGCACCCGCCCTCGCCACGCCGGAGCGGCCCGCGCCGCGCGGCGGCTGCGGCACCACCCCCGATGTCGAACCGGGGACCACCGAGCACCGGGAACTCACCTCCGGCGGCCGCACCCGGGAGTTCCTGGTGCACGTGCCGGAGAACTACGACCCGGACCGCGCCACGCCGGTGGTGCTGTCCTTCCACGGCCACAACCGCACGGCCGAGTACCAGGAGCGGCTGTCCCGGTTCTCCGAGCTGGACACGATCGCCGTCTACCCGCAGGGCCTCGTCGGCACCGACGGCGGCACCGCGTGGCAGGGCGCCCCGTACTCGGCGGACGCCGACGACGTCCGGTTCACCGAGGACCTGCTCGACCGGGTCGAGGACGACTTCTGCGTCGACACCGACCGGGTGTACGCGGCCGGGAAGTCGAACGGCGGCGGTTTCACCAACGTGCTGGCCTGCCGCTTGGGCGATCGCATCGCCGCGTTCGCCCCGGTGGCCGGGGCCTACTACCCGCAGAGCGGGAAGTGCTCGCCGTCCGAGCCGGTGCCGATGATCTCCTTCCACGGCGCCGCCGACGGCACGATCCCCTACGACGGGAACCCGGAGAAGGGCCTGCCCGCCATCCCCGACTGGCTCGACGGGTGGGCCGAGCGCGACGAGTGCTCGCCCGACCCGGTCACCGAGCACCCGCAGGACCTGGTCACCCAGCAGCGCTGGGAGGGCTGCGCCGACCGGGGCGCGCTGGTGCACTACCGCATCGACGAGCTGGGGCACGACTGGCCGAGCCGTTCGTCCAATCCGGACTCCGACGACCCGACCGTCATCGAAGCAACCCCGCTGATCTGGAAGTTCTTCCAGAACCACCCACTGCACGCCTGAGCAGCCGAACCCGGCCCGGTGCCTCCCATCCTGTCAGCGGCGAAGCCGCTGAGCAGCGACCACCTGAGACACCGGCACCGCCGCGGGTTCTCAGCGGCGTTCTCGCGAGGACAGCGTTTTCTCCTGTGGCGGAGCCACCGGTGAAAACGATCCCGCAGCGAGAACGCCGCTGAGGTTCCGCCACCCCACCCCCGAGCAAGCCGAGGGGACCACAATTCTTCGCCTGGTTGCTGTTCACGTCCCTGTCACAGCAACCAGGCGATCCCACCCGCCGCCGCCAGCACTGCCAGCACGCCGAGCACCACCGCTGCCAGGCGTGCGGTCTTCCAGGTCGCGGCGACGCCGCCGACGAGGAAGCCCGCGACGGCCAGCAGCACGATCGGGCCGAGGGCCTGCATCTACAGCGCGCCCTTCGTGGAGGGCACGACGCCGGCGAACCGCGGATCGGGTTCCACCGCCGCGCGCAGCGCCCGGGCGATCGCCTTGTACTGGGCTTCGGCGATGTGGTGCGGATCCCGCCCGTGGATCACCCGCACGTGCAGGTTGATCTGCGAGTGGAACGCCAGCGATTCGAACACGTGCCGGTTCAGCACGAACGGGTAGTTCCCGCCGATGGTGAAGCTGTTGTACTGCTCCGGTTCCCCGGTCAGCACGCAGTACGAGCGGCCGGAGACGTCCACCGCCGCGTGCGCGAGCGTCTCGTCCATCGGGATCCAGGCGTCGCCGAAGCGGCGGATGCCCTTCTTGTCACCGAGCGCCTGGCGCAACGCCTGCCCGAGCACGATCGCGGTGTCCTCGACGGTGTGGTGGGCGTCGATGTCGATGTCACCGGACGCCTTCACCGTCAGGTCGAACGCGGCGTGCGTGCCGAGCGCGGTGAGCATGTGGTCGTAGAACGGCACCGTGGTGTCGATGTCGACCTGCCCGGTGCCGTCGAGGTCCAGCTCGACCAGCACGGAGGATTCCTTCGTGGTGCGTTCCACCTTGCCGGTGCGGGTGCCCGGCGCGAACGCCGCCTCGGTCGCCGTCATCGCGTGTTCTCCTCGTCCACCGCGTCCACCAGGCCCTTGCTCGCGGCCAGGAACGCGTCGTTCTCCTCGGGGGTGCCGATGGTGACCCGCAGGTGCCCTTCGATGCCGACGTCGCGGATCAGCACGCCCGCGTCCAGGTAGCGCTGCCACGCGGCGTGCGCGTCCGAGAACCGGCCGAACAGCACGAAGTTCGCGTCGCTGCGCACCGGGCCGAACCCGAGTTCGCGCAGCCGCGCGACGACGCGGTCGCGCTCGTCCGCCAGCGCCCGCACCGAACCGAGCGTCGCCTTCGCGTGCCGCAGCGCGGCGCGGGCAGCGGCCTGGGTCGGCGCCGAGAGGTGGTACGGCAGCCGCACCAGCAGCAGCGCGTCGATCATCGCGGGCGCCGCCGCCAGGTAGCCGAGCCTGCCGCCGGCGAACGCGAACGCCTTGCTCATGGTCCGGCTGACGATGATCTTCGCCGGGTACTCGTCGATCAGCTCGATCGCGCTCGGTTCGGTGCAGAACTCGACGTAGGCCTCGTCGACCACCACGATCCCCGGGGCCGCGTCGAGCACCGCGCGCAGGTCCTGCTGCGGGACCACCTGGCCGGTCGGGTTGTTCGGGCTGGTCACGAACACCACGTCCGGACGCCGCTCGGCCACGATCGCGGCGGCCCGCGCCGCGTCCAGGCCGAAGTCGGCGCGGCGCGGTGCGGGCAACCAGTCGGTGCGGGTGCCCGCGGCCAGGATCGGGTGCATCGAGTACGACGGTTCGAAGCCGAGCGCGCTGCGCCCCGGCCCGCCGAACGCCTGCAGCACCTGCTGCAGCACCTCGTTGGAGCCGTTCGCGGCCCACACGTTGCGGTGCGAGACCGCGACGCCGGTGGCACCGCTGAGGTAGGCGGCCAGGTCCTCCCGCAGCGCCACCGCGTCCCGATCCGGGTAGCGGTGCAGCGTCCCGGCCACCTCCCGGACCGCTTCGGCCACGTCGGCCACCAGCTCGGGCGGCGGCGGGTACGGGTTCTCGTTGGTGTTCAGCCGCACCGGCACGTCCAGCTGCGGGGCGCCGTACGGGCTGCGGCCGCGCAGGTCATCGCGCAGCGGAAGGTCGGTCAGCGCCACGTCGGCGCCGAGCACGTCGCTCATGGTTCTCTCTTCGCGGTGTGGATCAGCGGTCGAGTCCGGACGGGAAGCGGGCCGTGACGGCCTGCCCGTGCGCGGGCAGGTCTTCGGCGTCGGCCAGGGCGACGACCTTGCCGGCGACCTCCCGCAGCGCCCGCTCGTCGTAGGAGATGACGTGGATGCCGCGCAGGAAGCTCTGCACGCTCAGCCCGGAGGAGTGCCGCGCGCAGCCGCCGGTGGGCAGCACGTGGTTCGAACCCGCGCAGTAGTCGCCGAGCGACACCGGAGCGTGCGGCCCGACGAAGATCGCGCCCGCGTTGCGCACCCGCGCGGCCACCGCCTCGGCGTCCGCGGTCTGGATCTCCAGGTGCTCGGCCGCGTAGGCGTCGACGACGGTGAGGCCCTCGTCGAGGGTGCCGACCAGCACGCAGCCGGACTGCTCACCGGTGAGCGCGGTGCGGATCCGCTCGGTGTGCTTGGTCAGCGGCACCTGGCGGTCCAGTTCCGCGTCCACCGCGTCGGCGAGCTCCGGCGAGGTCGTGACCAGCACGCTCGCCGCCAGCGTGTCGTGCTCGGCCTGGCTGATCAGGTCGGCGGCCACGTGCACCGGGTCGGCGGTGCCGTCGGCCAGCACCGCGATCTCGGTCGGCCCGGCTTCCGCGTCGATGCCGATGACGCTGCGCAGGTGCCGCTTCGCGGCGGTGACGTAGACGTTGCCGGGCCCGGTCACCAGGTCCGCGGGCAGCAGCTCGGCCCCGTCGGTGTCCCGCCCGCCGTAGGCGAGCAGCGCCACCGCCTGGGCACCACCGACCGCCCACACCTCGTCGACCTCCAGCAGCGCGGCCGCGGCGAGGATGGTGGGGTGCGGCAGCCCGCCGAACTCGGCCTGCGGCGGCGAGCACACCACCAGCGACTCCACCCCGGCGGCCTGCGCGGGCACCACGTTCATCACGACGCTCGACGGGTACACCGCGAGACCGCCCGGCGCGTACAGCCCGACGCGGGCGACCGGCACCCAGCGCTCGGTGACGGTGCCGCCCGGCACGACCTGGGTGGTGACGTCGGTGCGCCGCTGGTCGCCGTGCACGCGGCGCGCGCGGTCGATGGACTCCTGCAGCGCCTCGCGCACCGCCGGGTCGAGCCGCTCCAGCGCGTCGGCCAGCTCGGCGGCGGGCACCCGCACCTGCTCGGGCCGCACGCCGTCGAACTTCTCGGCGTACTCCAGCACGGCGTCGACACCGCGCTCGCGGACCGCCTCGACCACCGGCCGAACCTGGTGCAGCACGTGCTCCACGTCCGTGTCGGCACGCGGCAGCGTGGCGCGCAGCTCGGCGGTGGACGGAACACGACCGCGCAGGTCGGTACGGGTGAGCATGGGCGTCCTCTCAGTGCGGGCGGATGTCGGCTACTAGCTCGGTCACCAGGGTAATCGCCCTGTTCGGCGACGTCCGACGCACGTCCGCGGACGAACGGTAAACGGTGATCCGCCGCTTCCGACGTAAGTGGGTTGCCAACCGTGCGTGACTCGGGGAGGCTCGCGTGATCACCATCCGTGATCGATCGGGAGGCCCGATGTCCAGCGCACGGCGCAGAGCAACGGCGGTGGCCGCCGCCGCATCCCTGGCCCTGCTCCTTCCCGTCCAGGCGAGCGTCGCCGCACCCGCTTCGGGCCCCGGGGGGGGGGGGGGGGGGGGGGGGGGGGGGGGGGGGGGGGGGGGCCCACCCCCCCCCCCCCCGGGCGGCGCCCCCCCCCCCCCGCGCGCCGCGCCCCGG
>NZ_JAIUKB010000074.1:0-52221 GCF_020176785.1 Saccharopolyspora sp. 6V
GGGCCTTGTGCTGGGGGGGGGGCCGCCCCGCCCCCCGGGCCGCGGGCCGTCCCGGCCCCGGGGGGGGGCGCCCCCCCGGGGGGGGCCCCCCCCGCGGGGGCGGGGGGGCCGAGCGGGGTGTACTCGGTACCGAACACCGACAGCCGGACCCGTACCGACATCAACGCCTCCGGCGCCCAGGTCCTCGGCGCGAAGGACGGCGTGGCGACGGTGGAGGCCACCGCGGCGCAGGCGGAACAGCTGCGCGCGCAGGGCTTCGAGCTGCGGCAGAAGGCGACGCCGCGGGACTTCCCGCCCGGCGACGAGGCGTACCACAACTACGACGAGATGGTCGCCGAGCTAGACGCGATCGTCGCGGACCACCCGGACATCGCCGCCAAGTCCAGCCTCGGCGAGAGCTTCGAGGGCCGGGACATCCCGCTGCTCAAGATCAGCGGCAAAGTCGCGGAGGACGAGGACGAGCCGGAGGTCCTGTTCGACTGCAACCAGCACGCGCGCGAGCACCTCACCACCGAGATGTGCCTGCAGATCGCGAACCGGCTCACCGACGGATACGCCGACGACCCCGCGGTCAAGGAGAACGTGGACAGCCGCGAGGTGTGGATCGTCCCGTCGGTGAACGTGGACGGTTCCACCTACGACGTGGAGTCCGGCGAGTACCAGGGCTGGCGGAAGAACCGGCAGGACAGCGGTACCGACCTGAACCGCAACTGGGGTTACCTGTGGGGCTGCTGCGGCGGTGCCAGCGACGACCCGCAGGACGAGACCTACCGCGGCACCGAGGCGTTCTCCGCGCCGGAGACGAAGGCGCTGGCCGATTTCATCGACTCCCGCGTGATCGGCGGTGAGCAGCAGATCAAGTCGGCGATCGACTTCCACACCTTCTCGGAGCTGGTGCTGTGGCCGTTCGGGCACACCCAGGACGACGTGACCGAGGGGATGACCCAGGAGGAGTTCGACCGGTTCGAGAAGGTCGGCACCGAGATGGCGGAGACCAACGGCTACACCCCGCAGCAGTCCAGCGACCTCTACACCACCGACGGCGACAGCCTCGACTGGATGTGGGGCAAGCACAAGATCCTCGCGTTCACCCTGGAGATGTACCCCTCCGACGGTGGCCTCGACGGGTTCTACCCGCCGGGTGACGTGATCGAGCGAGAAACCGCCCGCAACGACGGCGCCGTGGACATCGTGCTCCGCGAAGCCGGCGCCTGAGCCGCGGTTCGCACGGTGCTGGAGAGCCCGGATGCCCGTGGGGCGTCCGGGCTCTTCCCGTTCGAAGGGCCGAGCGGTACGCGCGCGAGCATCGGCCCGGCCGGGAAGGAGTTCGCGATCAACGAGGACGAACGCGTCGGGGAGCTGGCCGACATCCACGGCGAGCTCGACCTGCATCGGCCGAACGCGGCACGCATGTACGACTACTTCCTCGGCGGGACGCAGAACTTCCCCGCCGACCGCGGGGCAGCCCGCAAGCAGCTGGAACTGCTCCCCGAGACCCGCGTCGGAGTCCGCGAGAACCGGTCCTTCCTGCGCCGGGTCGTGCGGTTCTGCGTGGAGCGCGGCATCCGCCAGTTCCTGGACTTGGGTTCGGGGATCCCGACGGTCGGCAACGTGCACGAGGTCGCGCACCAGGGGGATCCGGACGCGGTGATCGCCTACGTGGACCACGAGCCGGTGGCGGTCGCGCACGCGCGTCGGCTGTTGCAGGCGGAGCCGCGGGTGAGCGTCACGCAGGCCGACCTGGCACACCCGGCGGACGTGCTCGCCGCCGCCGGGGTGCGGCGGCTGCTGGACCTGCGCGAGCCGGTGGCGGTGCTGGCGCTGTCGGTGCTGCACTTCATCCCGGACGAATCCGGCCCGACCGGAGTGCTCGCGACCTACCGGGACGCCTGCGCCCCGGGCAGCGTGCTGGCGGTCAGCCACGCCTCCGGCGCGGGCTTGACCTCGACGCAGGTGGTGGAGGGGCTGCGCATCTACGACCGGACCCCGACCCCGCTGAGCCTGCGGCCCGCGGAGCAGGCCGGGGAGCTGATGGCCGGTTGGGCGCTGGTCCCGCCGGGAGTGGTGCCGGTGGTCGACTGGCGACCGGACGTCCCGGTGGGCGCGGAGGTCCGCGCCGCCGTGGGCAGCGGCTGGTCCGCGGTAGGCGTGCGACCGTCGGCACGGTCGTGATCCGGGCGGCGGGAGACCGCCGCTTCCGCTCATCCGGTCCGGTATGGCGGGCGGCACGAGCCGCACGGCGCCACGTCGGCACGCCGTGTACCGGGACATCGCGGTGTGGAGGGCGGCGGCCCGGAACGCGGCCGACAGCAGTGCGGCCGACACGAGCGCGGCGGATCTGAGCGCGGCGGACCGGAAGGCGGAACCGGACGCGCGGAGCCCGGGCAGCGCGGAAGAGCGCGGTGCGGACCGGTGGCCGATCGCCGAGGGCGAGATCGTGGATTCCATGACACCCAGTGTTCCGATTCGAACACGGGTTCGTCATCACTTGATCGGGCTGTATCCAGTGGGAATCAGCCACGACCGCCAAGAATTCTCACGGCATCCGAGCATCGGAGGCGGCCTCCCGGCCCATCGAGACCGGCGGGCGGGTTCCGAGAACCGCGCCCACACCGGCTCCGACCATCCGGGCGCCCCCGAAACGCCCGGACGAACGATCAGGACAGCAGGAGCACGACGACACCCACGAGGATGCCGACCAGGACCACGACCGCGGCCGTGATCAGCACGGCCCGCAGCTGCGGCCGCTCCTCCTGGACCTCCGACTGCGCCCGCTCGCGCCACTGCATGAAAGTGGTGCCCTCGCCGCTGTCGCTCACGTCTGTCTCCCTCTTCGTGTGCTGCTCCTGGCACCGTTCACGACGGGGCGTCGTGAACTTGCAGGGAGTCACGATGCCACATCGGCCGGATCACATTCCGACCACGTGCCCGGTGGCGGCCCGGCTTCGCGGCACCTCGGGCTTCACCGGCCCCGGGCCGCCGCGGTGCCGCCGAGCATGACGGCGGACACCCCCGCAGGGCAAGCAGCCCGCGCACCCGGCGGGGCTCCCGCGGCGACCGGGCGGCCGGCACCGGCCGACCGGTCCGCGAGATCGGGCACGATCGTGCGACCGCGCTCGGGAGTGGCGCGCTAGGCGATCGGCTCCGGCAGCTGCCGGACGGTGTACTCGCAGGTCAGCACGTCGCCGGTCGCCGGGTCCGCCAGTTCGACGCGCCACGGGCCCGCGAACTGGTCCACTTCGGCGTCCATCGGGATGGTGCCGGACAGCAGCACCGTGCCCTCCTCGGCCAGGCCGAGCCCGCGCAGCTCGTCCAGCCAGTACGCGGGCGTGAGCAGCTCGCCGAGCGAGCCGTGCTGGAGGCGCCGCCCGCCGACGTGCGCGCTGAGGGTCAGCGAGTCGATCCGGTCGGCGACGTCCACGAGCCGCCAGGCCCGGGACCCGAGCACGTCCGGCCCCGCCTGCTTGCTCCAGGCCACGCCGTGCACTTCGAGCGCCCGGTCGGTGTGGTCGCAGGCGACGGTGAGCAGCACGTCCTCCTCTCGGGGCCCGGCGATGACCAGCGCCCACTCCGCCTCGCCGGAGGTGCGGCCGTGCTGCGCGGGCACCTCGCCGGTCTGCATGGCGAGGTAGGGCGCGACCGGGTAGAGGCAGGGCGTGCGGGTGGGCGCGGGCACGCCGAGCTCGGCGAGTTCGGCGACGTGCGCGGCCACGTCGTCCTGGCTGCGCCCGGCGTACCCGGCGTTGAGCAGGGTGCGCACCGGCACCTCGACGGACGTGCCTGCCACATCGAAACGAAGCGGAAACATCAGACCCTCCCGATCAGCATACTTCTTGTATACAGTTCGTATCACCGATTCGCCGGACGACACGACCGATGTGACGAACCCCCTCGACAAGGACCGCCGATGAGTCAAGCGCTCCCCGACGCACCCGCCCGCCCACCGCGCAAGGACCTGGTCAAGGCGTTCATCGCCGCGCTGTCCGGGACCTCCCTGGAGTGGTACGACTTCGCCGCCTACTCGGTGGCCTCCGCGCTGGTGTTCGGCGACCTGTTCTTCCCCAGCCACGACCCGCTGTCCGGCACGCTGCTGGCGTTCTCCACCTACGCCGTCGGGTACCTGTCCCGGCCGCTGGGCGGGTTCGTGTTCGGCAGGCTCGGCGACGTCCTCGGCCGCAAGCAGGTGCTGGTCACGACGCTGCTGCTCACCGGCATCGCGACCGTGCTCATCGGGCTGCTGCCCACGCACGGCCAGGTCGGTGCGTGGGGTGCCGTGCTGCTGGTGGTGCTGCGCTTCGCCCAGGGCGTCGGCATCGGCGGCGAGTGGGGCGGCGCCGTGCTGCTGTCCAGCGAGTTCGGCGACGACAAGCGGCGCGGCTTCTGGGCCTCCGCCGCCCAGGTCGGACCGCCCGCGGGCAACCTGCTGGCCAACGGGGTGCTGGCGGTGCTGGCCGCCACCCTCACCTCGGAGCAGTTCCTGTCCTGGGGCTGGCGGGTCGCGTTCCTGCTCTCCGCGGTGCTGGTGGTCTTCGGCCTGTGGATCCGGGTGAAGCTGGAGGAGACGCCGGTGTTCCGCGAGCTGCAGCGCTCCGGCGACCAGGCCTCGGCGCCGCTGCGCGAGGTGTTCACCGAGGAACCGCGGGCGCTGATCTCCGCGATCCTGTCCCGGGTCGGCCCGGACGTGCTCTACGCGCTGTTCACCGTGTTCGTGCTGACCTACGTGACGAAGGAGCTCGGGCTCCCGCAGAGCTGGGCGGTCACCGGCGTGATGCTCGGGTCGACCTGCCAGCTGGCGTTGATCCCGGCCGCGGGGTGGCTGTCGGACCACTGGGGCAGGCGGCGGGTGTACGCGATCGGCGCGATCGGCGGCGCGGTGTGGCCGTTCGCCTTCTTCCCGCTGATCGGCGGCGGTTCGGCGCCGCTGCTGGTGCTGGGCGTGGTCGTCGGCCTGCTGTGGCACTCGCTGATGTACGGGCCGCAGGCGGCGTTCGTGTCGGAGCAGTTCAGCACCCGGCTGCGCTACACCGGCTGCTCGCTGGCGTACACGCTGGCCGGGGTGATCGGCGGTGCGCTGGCGCCGCTGCTGTTCACCTCGTTGTTCGCGTACTTCGACAGCTGGGTCGCGCCCGCCTGCTACCTGTTCGCGACCTGCGCGGTGACCTTGCTCGGGTTGGCGATCAGCCCGCGAGCAGCACGTGCTGCGTAGCGTCCAGGTGCGCGGTGATCGCGGCGTGCGCGGCCGCGGTGTCGCCGTCGGCGAGCGCGGCGAGGATCGTGTCGTGCTCGTCGACGACGGCCTCGCGCCGGTTCCGCGCGGAGAACAGCGCCACGATGCCCGCGCGGACCTGGCGGGCGCGCAGCCCGTCGTAGTTCTTGGTGAGCATGTCGTTGCCGACGGCCCGCACCAGCGCGGCGTGGAAGCGGTGGTCGAGGTCGATGAAGGCCCTGGCGTCCTCGGCGGCGCGCAGCTCGCGCTGCCGATCGAGTTCGCCGCTCATCTCCTGGACCGGGGCGGTGCCGAGTTCGAGGGTGCGCTGCGCGGCGTAGCGCTCCATCATCCCGCGCAGTTCGAACAGCTCGCGGATCTCCCGCCCGGCGACGGGCGCGATGTAGGCGCCGCGCTTGGGGACCAGCTGCACGAGCTCCTCGGCGGCGAGCAGCAGCAGGGCCTCCCGGATCGGGGTGCGGGAGACGCCGATGGCGTCGGCGAGGGACTGCTCGTTGACGAAGCTGCCCTGCATCGCGGGGTCGCTGAGCACGGTGTCCTTGAGGTGGTCGTAGGCGAGCTGGCGGCCCGAGGTCACGGCGGCTCCTTGCGCGGCGGGACGATGCCGTCCCAGTCTTGCATATCCTTGGTATACAACCAGGCAGAGGCGAAGAGAGGCGGAACCCATGCGCGTCGCGCTGTGCCAGATCGTGTCCACCCCTGATCCGGCGGCGAACCTGGAGCTGGTCGCCGACGGCGTCCGCCGGGCGGCGGAGGCGGGCGCGGAGCTCGCGGTCTTCCCGGAGGCCACCATGGCCTGCTTCGGCATCCCGCTGGGGCCGATCGCGGAGCCGTTGGACGGCCCGTGGGCCACCGAGGTGCGCCGGCTGGCCGCGGACGCCGGCCTCGTCGTGGTCGCGGGCATGTTCACCCCGGCCGACGACGGGCGGGTGGCGAACACGTTGCTGGTCACCGGGCCGGGCGTGGACGCGCACTACGACAAGATCCACCTCTACGACGCGTTCGGCTTCGCCGAGTCGCGCACGGTCGCGCCCGGCGCGGAGCCGCTGGTGGTCGACATCGGCGGCACCGGTGTGGGCGTGACGACCTGCTACGACGTGCGCTTCCCCGGGCTGTACGCGGCGCTGGCCGACCGGGGTGCCTCGGTGATCGTCACCGCGGCCTCCTGGGGCGCCGGCGAGGGCAAGCGCGAGCAGTGGGAGCTGCTGGTGCGGGCCCGCGCGCTGGACAGCACCTCTTGGGTGGTGGCGTGCGGCCAGGGCGATCCGCGCACCGCGGGGATCGAGGCCAGCGGCAAGGCGCCGACCGGCATCGGGTTCAGCACCGTGGCCACGCCGGTCGGGACGGTGCACGCGCAGCTCGGCGACGCACCGGACGTGCTGGTCGCCGAATTGGACCCGGCCGCGGTCGAGCAGGCGCGGGCCAGCATCCCGGTGCTGGCGAACCGGCGGTTCTGACCGGCCCGGGCCGCACCGGCGGTGCTGATCGGTTGCAGGGCGCACCGGCGGTGTTGATCGGCCACGGGGCGGCCCGGTGGTGCTGATCGGCCGTGGGGCGGCCCGGCGGTTTCGATCAGGTCCCGGGGCCGCCCGGCGGTGCTGATCGGCGCGCCGGGGCGGCCCGGCCGGTCACATGTCCAGGCCGATGTCCAGCGCGGGCGAGGAGTGGGTGAGCGCGCCGACGGCGAGGAAGTGCACCCCGGTCTCGGCGTAGGTGCGGGCCACGTCGAGGGTGAGCCCGCCGGAGGCCTCCAGTTCGGTGCCGGGCGAGATCTCCTCGGTGCGGCGCACCGCGTCGGCGCAGTCCTGCGGCGTGAAGTTGTCGAGCAGGACGAGTTCGGCGCCCTCCTCCAGCACCTCGTCCAGCTCCTCCAGCGTGGACACCTCGACTTCGAGGGGCAGTTCCGGCGCATGGTCGCGGCAGGCCCGCAGCGCCTCCACCACCGATCCGGCGGCCACCACGTGGTTGTCCTTGATCAGCATGGCGTCGCCGAGGCCCATCCGGTGGTTCACCCCGCCGCCGCAGCGCACCGCGTACTTCTGCAGCACCCGCAGCCCGGGCAGGGTCTTGCGGCTGTCCCGGATGCGGCAGCCGGTGCCCTCCACGGCGCGGACCCACTCGGCGGTGGCGGTGGCGATGCCGGAGAGGTGGCAGAGCAGGTTCAGCGCGGTGCGCTCGGCGGTGAGCAGCCCGCGCACCGGCGCGTGCACGCTCAGCGCGCTCTCCCCCGGCATGATCATGTCGCCGTCGCCGCGGCTGTGCAGCACCTTGTAGCCGTCCGCGCCGAGCACCTCGTCGAGCACCGCGCGGGCCACGGGGATGCCCGCGACGACCCCGGCGGGGCGCGCCCGGAAGGCGGCTTCGGCGATGGCGTCGACGAGCACGGTGGCCTCGGTGGTGACGTCGAGCCCGTAGCGCAGGTCTTCGGCGAGCGCGGCCCGCACCAGGGTCCGGACCTCCTGCGGGTCGAGTCCGGCGGCGCGCAGGTGGCCGGTGGTCACCTCGGACAGGGTCATGCCACGCTCCTCGGGGGTTCTCGGTCGGTGCGGAACAGCCAGCCGGACACGTCCAGGCGCAGCGCGACGCTGCGCCGCCAGCGTACGTCGTCGCGCGCCGGATGATCACGCCTGCGATGGCTGCCGCGGGATTCGGTGCGGGCCTCGGCGGCGGCGAGCAGCGCCTGCGCGGTGAGCGCCAGAGCGGCGTCCTCCACCGCCTCGCGAGTCCGTAGTGGACGGACGATGCCCGCCTTGTCCAGCGTCGCGCGGGCCGCCGCGAGACCGTCCCCGGTGCGGCCGATCCCCGCGTGCGCGGTCATGGTGCGCTGCAGCAGCTCGCGGTCCACGACGGCGGCGGCCGGGACCGGCGGCAGCACCGGCCTGCGGGCCGCGAGCAGCCCGCCGCGCAGGTCGCGGGCCACCGCCGCGGCGGCCCGGCCCCCCACGACCAGGCCTTCGAGCAGGCTGTTCGACGCGAGCCGGTTCGCCCCGTGCAGGCCGGTGCGCGCCACCTCGCCCGCCGCGTAGAGCCCGGCCACCCCGGTCCGACCGTCCACATCGGTCACCACGCCGCCGCAGGAGTAGTGCGCGGCGCTGGTCACCGGGATCGGTTCGCGCCGCGGGTCGACCCCGACGGCACGACAGGACCCGAAGACGGTGGGGAACCGGGCGGCGAACTCCGGGATGCCGGTGGCGTCCAGGTAGGCGCACTCGGCACCGGTCTCGGCGATGCGCCGGTCGATCTCCGCGGCGACCACGTCCCGCGGCGCCAGGTCGGCCAGCGGGTGCACCCCGGCCATGATCCGGTCGCCGCGGGCGTCCAGCAGCACCGCGCCCTCGCCGCGCACCGCCTCGGTGACCAGCGGGCGGCGGCCGCGAGCGCCGGGCACGTGCAGCGCCGTCGGGTGGAACTGGACGAATTCGAGGTCGGCCGCGGTGGCCCCGGCCCGCAGCGCGAACGCGATCCCGTCGGCGGTGGCCACCTCGGGGTTCGTGGTCGCGGCGTAGAGCCTGCCGAGCCCGCCGGTGGCGAGCAGCACGGCGGGGGCGCGCACCACTCCGGGGTTGCCGTGCGGGTCGAGCGCGAGGAGCCCGGCGAGGTTGCCGCCGTCGCCGCGCACCGGTTCCGCCGCGCAATGCCGCTCCAGCACGGGGATCCCGCCGGTGCCGACCGCCTCGGACAGCGCCCGCTGCACCTCGGCGCCGGTGGCGTCCCCGCCCGCGTGGATCACGCGGAACGCGGTGTGCCCGCCCTCGCGGGTGCGGGCCAGCGCGCCGCCGGTGCCGTCGAACCGCGCGCCCGCCGCGCGCAGCCGCGCCACGGCGGCCGCCCCGTCGGCGAGGATCTCCCGCACCGCCCGCTCGTCGCAGAGCCCGGCGCCCGCGGTGAGCGTGTCGGTGACGTGGCGCTGCACGCTGTCGCCCTCGTCGTGCTCGTCGGGGCGCACGACCGCGACGCCGCCCTGCGCCCAGCCGGTACCGCCCGCCGCCGCGGCGTCCTTGGTGATCACGAGGGTGCGCAGGCCGAGCTCGCGGGCGCGCAGCGCGGCGGTGAGCCCGGCGACCCCGGTACCGACGACGACGAGGTCGGCGCGGGCCTCCCAGGTCATTCGCCGCCTCCGGGCTTGCCGATGCCGATCATCCGCTGCACCGAGGCGCGGGCCCGTTCGGCGACGTCGGCGGGCACGTGCACCTCGTCGGCCTCCTCGCGCAGGCAGCGCAGCAGCGCGGCCGGAGTGATCATCTTCATGTAGCGGCAGGAGGCGCGGTCGTTCACCGCCCGGAAGTCGATCTCGGGCGCGGCGCGGCGCAGCTGGTGCAGCATCCCGACCTCGGTGGCCACGAGCACCGACTCGGCACCGGTGCCGCGCGCGGCGTCCAGCATCCCGCCGGTGGAGAGGATCTTGACCCGCTCCGGCGGCAACGTGCCCTCCCCCGCGAGGTACAGCGCGGAGGTCGCGCAGCCGCACTCCGGGTGGATGAACAGGTCGGCGTCCGGGTTCGCCGCGGCGCGGTCGGCGAGCTCGGCGCCGTTGATGCCCGCGTGCACGTGGCACTCCCCCGCCCACACGTGCACGTTCTCCCGCCCGGTCTCGCGGCGGACGTGCGCGCCGAGGAACTGGTCGGGGCAGAACAGCACCTCGGTGTCCGCGGGGATGGAACGCACCACGTCCACCGCGTTCGAGGAGGTGCAGCAGATGTCGGTCTCCGCCTTCACCTCGGCGGTGGTGTTGACGTAGGAGACCACGACGGCGCCGGGGTGCTCGGCCTTCCAGGCGCGGAGCTGCTCGGCGGTGATCGAGTCGGCGAGCGAGCAGCCGGCCCGCTCGTCCGGGATGAGGACCTTCTTCCCGGGGCTGAGGATCTTCGCGGTCTCGGCCATGAAGTGCACGCCGCAGAACACGATCGTCGAGGCGTCGCTGGAGGCCGCGATGCGGCTCAGCGCCAGGGAATCCCCGGTGTGGTCGGCGATGTCCTGGATCGCGGGCAGCTGGTAGTTGTGCGCGAGCAGGACGGCGCCGCGTTCGTCGGCGAGCATGCGGACCTCCTGCGCCCACGCCTGGTCCGGTTCGACGCCCGCGTACGGCGCGAGCTGTTCGGCGACCACCATTTCTCCTCCTCACCGGCGATGCGCGCCGCGTCGCGCGCGCCCCCGTTTGCTCCCCAGCAGTTTTCGCCTTAGGGTCGAAAACGTGCCTCATCGTAACACCGCAGGTCATGCGGACGGGAGAGATACCGCTCACGAAGTGCTCGCCGGAGTGCTGCGCGCGCAGGACGGCCTGCTCCACGTGCTGTTGTGGCAGCGCGCCCGGGAACCGCACCGGAACCGCTGGTCGCTGCCCGGCGGCAGGCTCCGCGACGACGAGGACGTGGAGACCTCCATCCGCCGCCAGCTCGCCGAGAAGGTCGACGTGCACAAGCTGAGCCACGTCGAGCAGCTCTCCGTGTTCAGCGAGCCGGCGCGCGTCCCCGGGCGGCGGACGGTCGCGACCGCCTTCCTCGGGCTGGTCCCCGCCGACGTCGACCCGGAGGTCCCCGACGACACCGCCTGGCACCCGCTCGACGGCCTCCCCGACACCGCCTTCGACCACGAGCGCATCACCCGCGCCGCGCGGGACCGGCTGCGCGCCAAGCTGTCCTACACCAACATCGGGTTCGCGCTGGCGCCCGCCGAGTTCACCATCTCCGAACTGCGCCGCATCTACTCCGCAGCGCTCGGCTACGAGGTCGCGGCCACCAACCTGCAGCGGGTCCTCACCCGCCGCGGCGCGCTGCGACCCACCGGCCGCACCCTGCCCGCCGGACCCGCCGGGGGCCGGCCGCCCGCGCTGTTCCGCTTCACCCAACCCGACCTGGAGATCACCGATCCGTTCGCGGTGCTGCGCCCGCCGGCCGAGCGGACCTGACCGGCGGGGCCGCCGACCGAGCTCACCGGTGCGCCGTGGTGGCCGATCGGCGGGGCCGGGACGTAGGTTGGCGGTCGTGACCGACACGCTCCCGCTGTTCCCGCTGAGCACCGTGCTGCTCCCCGGCGCCGACCTGCCGCTGCACGTCTTCGAAGCGCGCTACCGGCAGCTGGTCCTCGACCTGGTCGACGAGGTCGTCCCGGACCGCCGCTTCGGCGTCGTCGGCATCCGCCAGGGCTGGGAGGTCGGCGACGACAACGTCGACTCGATGTACGACGTGGGGTGCTCGGCGCGGCTGCAGCAGGTGCAGCAGCTGCCGCAGGGCCGCTACGACATCACCGCGGAGGGCGGGGCCCGGTTCCGGCTGCTGCAGATCGACCGGGAGGCCGCGCCGTACCTGATGGCCCGCGTGGAATGGCTCCCCGACGACGAACCCGACGAGGACCCGCGGCTCGTCAGCAGGCTCGACGAAGCCGCCCGCGAAGCCCACGAGCGCTACCACGGCACCGGCCTCCGCGGCGACCACTACGAACCCGCGGCGGCCGACCTCGAACCCGGCGAGCTCTCCTACGCGCTGGCGGAGGACTGCGTGCTCAGCACCGAGGACCGCCAGGCGCTGCTCGCCGAGACCGATCCGCTGGCCCGGCTGCGGCTCGTGCGGCGGCTGCTGGCGCGGGAGGCGCAGTTCCTGCGGGAACTGCGGGCCGTCCCGGCACCGTTCGCGGAGTTCGCCGAGCAGACCAGCGTGAACTGACCGCTGCGCGCAACGCCGTCCGGCGCGCCGCGATCACTCGCTAGGATCTCGCCCATGTCATCACCTGGCGGGCCGGGAACCTGGGGTTACCCGGAGAACGGGGACGCCTGGGGCAGGCGCGAGAACTGGGGCGCGCAGCCCGGGCAGCACGTCGGCGGACCGCCGTACCAGGGCGGCATGCGCTACCAGGGCTTCGGCACCTTCGACCGCCCGCCGCAACCGGCCGCCGCGCCACCACCGCCTCCTCCCCCGCCGCCGAAGCGCAACCGCGGCCCGCTGGTCGCGCTGTCCGCCGCGGTGGCCGTCGTGCTGGTCGTGGTGATCACCGCGGTCCTCTTCGGCGGCTCGGGCGGGGACGACGACGCGCAGGCCGGGACGTCACCCGCCCCCACCTCGGAGTCGCTCGCGGCGCCGCAGACCTCCGCCGAGACCTCCCCCGGCTCGTCCCCGCCCACCGCGCCCGCACCCGCGCCGCTGGTACCGGGCTGGCAGGCGGTGGCGGTGCCGAAGCGGCAGGCCGCCTACGACGTCCCGCCGGAATGGCGGCTGGAGACCCCGGACAACGTGATCGGCTTCGGGGAGCAGGACGACCCGGTGACCATGACCGGGGTCGCGATCTACCAGCGCGGCTACTGCCCGGACCGCGGCGGCAGCTTCCGCGCGCTCGCGGGCGCCACCGCACGGCGCGGCCCGGACGACGCGACGGTCGCCACCGACACGGCCCGCCGGTTCGCCGAACTCGCCTACGGCGCCGACGCCCGGATCGAGCTCGGGCCGCCGCAGCCGGTGGTGCTTCCCGGTGGTCTGCCGGGGACCAAGGTGGTCGCCACCGCGTTCCCCGCGCCCGCGGCGTGCGGCGCGCCGAGCGCGGTGGTCAACGTGCTCGCCACCAACGGGAACGGGGAGAGCTCGGTGGTGCACGTCGTCGGTGCCGACCAGGAGGTGCCCGGCGCCGTGACCCCCGACGTCCTCGACGGCATCACGGCCTCGGTGCGCCCCGCGGGCTGAGCAGCGCCCGCCCCGCCCCGCGGGCCGAACGACCCCCAACCGGCCCGCGGGCTGAGCGGAGCCGCCGGGCGACCGAGCCGATCAGCTGCGGCGGCCCAGGTCGTCGAAGCCGTTCCAGGAAGCGGCCAGGCCGTAGCCGAGCGCCAACCCCAACGGCTGCACCAGCACGGCCCACGGCGTGCCGACCGCGGGCGGGACGGTGAGCGCGGAGCCGAAGCCCAGGTCCGCCGGCCACGGGTACAGCTCGGACGCGAACGTCGCCCCCATCCGCATCGCCAGCCACGCCGAGACCAGCGAGCCGAGCGCGGCGGCGACCAGCAGCACCGGCCCGCGCCGCCTGCGCAACGTCCACAGCACGGCGGCGGTGACGATGCCGGTCGCGAACGACAGCAGCAGGAACAGCGCCAGCGCGTCGAAGTCGTGGTAGCTCTCCACGATCTGCGCGGGCACCGGCGTCCCGGTGCGGCCGAGCAGGCTCGCCTGCGGCGGCGCGATCCGGGACCACACCCACCCCAGCGGCATCCCGAGCAGCGCCACCAGGGACAGCGCGCTCAGCGCGGGCAGCAGGTCGGCGCGCACCGCCGGCCGCCCGGTCCGCTCCTCCGGTCCTGGCACGCGCACCGCACCTGCGGGTTCGGGTGTTCCGCTGGTCTCGACCGCTCCTGGTGGCAACAGCCGACCCTCCTCGGTGGTGTGGCAGGCACTGGCCCGCCTTGGGGCCTGCGCGGTGGGTTGTTCGTCGGTTCCGTCGGCGGCGGGGCCGCCGCGCACGCCACCGGCGGCGGCTCCTCGCGGGGACGGCTCGTCCCGTGCACCGAGCGGTTCCGCAGCGGGGGGACGCCGGGGTTCCGCCACCCGCCCCTCGCGGCAGGAGCACGAAGTCGACGCCTCCAGCACCCTAGCGGGTGATCGTCGGCACCCGCCCAGGCGCGGCGCGGGCGCCGGGTGGCCATCCTCTATTCTGCGCGGGCGTCCTGTCCCCCACTTCCGAAGGATCGAACCCACGTGGCGGGAACCTTGCCGAGTCCGGTGCTCACCGGGCCCCGATCGATCGATGCGCCGCGCCGGAATTCCGCCGTGCGACTTCCGCTGCGCAGCACCGTTTCCGAGCTGGTCGCGGGATCGGTCGTCGCCGCCGCGGTGAGCCTCGTCCTGCAGTTCGCGGTGGCGCGGCTGGGCATCAGCGAACCGAGCTTCGCGCCGGAGGCGCTGGCCTCGCTCGGCGCCGCGCTGGTGTTGTTGATCACGTTCGTGCTGCTGGCGGTCGGCCCCACGCGGTTGCCGCGGCCGGTGCGGCTGGCGGGGACGTGGGCCGCGCTGTCCACGTTCACCACGCTGGCGCTGGCGATCCCGCTGCAGGCGACGCGGTACTACTTCGGCGGTTCCTCGACGGACAACGCGTTCCGCCTGCAGTACATGACGCGGGCGGCCTCCACGTGGGGCCTGTCCGACATGAACTACGCGGGTGTCGCGCCGTACTACCCGGGCGGCTGGTTCTGGCTGGGGGGCAGGTTCGCGAACCTGCTCGGCTGGGAGGGCTGGGCCGCCTACAAGCCGTACGCCTTGATCTGGGTGGCGGTGACGAGCGTCGTCGCGTTCACGTTGTGGAGCGTCGTGGTGCGCAGGCGGCTGGCGCTGCTGGCGGCCATCGCGACCTCGCTGGCGGGGATGCTGCACGGCATCGAGGAGCCCTACGCGTGGCCGTCGGCGGCGTGGCTGGCGCCGATCGCCGTGCTGGCCTGGCACGCGCTGCGCCGAGAGGAGCGCGCCCCGCGCTGGACGCTGGTGTGCGTCGGCGGGTACGTCGGTTTCGCGGCGATCACCTACACGCTGCACTTCGGCTTCGCGGTGCTGCTGATCGTGGCGATGGCCGTGGTGGTCGGCGTGTTCCGGGTCCGCCGCGGCGAGCGGGTGTGGCCGACGGTCCAGCGCATGTTCTTCCGGCTGCTGCCGATCGGCGTGGTCAGCGGGCTGATCTCGCTGCTGGTGTGGCTGCCGTACGTGCTGGCCACGCACGTGTTCACCGACAACCCGCGCAGCGCGGCGCTGCACTACCTGCCGGAGGACGGTTCGTTCCTGCCGGTGCCGATGACGGACGCGAGCCCGGTCGGCGCGCTGTGCCTGGCCGGGTTCGCCTGGCTGGTGCTGCGCGCGCGGCGCAGCGAGGTCGCGGCGGCGATGCTGACCGTGGTGGTCGCGATCTACACCTGGTTCGGCCTCTCGACGCTGGCGCTGGTCGCGAAGACGACGCTGCTCGCGTTCCGGCTGAACGTGATCCTGGGCGTGGTGCTGGCGGTCGCCGGGGTGTTCGCGGTGCTGGAGTTCATCGGCTGGCTGCGGGAACGGGTGGACGCCGCCTACGCCGCGCGGATCACGGTGCTGTCCTGCGCGCTGGGGCTGCTCGGCGCGATCACGTTGACGCAGGGCGCGATCGGCAGCGCGCTGGCACCGTCCGCGACGCAGGCCTACGACGACTACTACCCGACGGGCGACAACGCGAAGGGCGCCCGCGACCCGGAGCAGACGGGTTCGTGGGCCGACGACGTGTACCGGGCGGTGTCGCAGCTGACCGGCCGCCCGCCGCAGCGGAACCTGCTGCTGACCACCGACTACAAGCTGCTGTCGTTCCAGCCGTACTGGAGCTTCCAGCAGGAGACGCCGCACTACGCGAACCCGCTGGCGGACTACGACGGGCGGACCGCGGAGATCGAGCGCTGGACGAAGGCCCGCAGCGGCCAGGAACTGCTGGACATGCTGCAGCGCAGCCCGTTCACCACGCCGAACGTGTTCGTCCTGCGCAACCAGGACAGCCCGGTCGCCTCGGAAGCGGACCAGGAACGCGCCGCGGACCCGTCGGACGAGAACGGCCGGAAGCTGGCGCTGAACCTCAAGGGCGACGCGTTCCCGCAGCTGCCGAACGTGCGGGACTACGACGTGTTCTTCGACCCGGCCGCGTTCGACGACCCGCGGTTCGAGCGCCGCGAGGTCGGCCCGTACACGGTGATCGCGCTGCGCGACGCGCGCTGACCCGCACGACCACCACCGCGCCCCCGGGATCGCCCCGGGGGCGCGGTGCGTTTCAGGACAACCTGATCGGCAGCTCTTCCAGCCCGTGCACGAGGGTGCTGGGCCGCCACCGCAGTTCCGCCGGGTCCACGGCCAGGCTCAGCTCCGGGAAGCGCTCCAGCAGTCCGCGCACCGCGATCCGCGCTTCGAGCCGGGCGAGCGAGGCGCCGAGGCAGAAGTGGATGCCGTGCCCGAAGCCGAGGTGGCCGGTGCTGGGGCGGCTCAGGTCGAACTCGTCGGGCCGGTCGAAGCGCCGCTCGTCCCGGTTCGCCGAACCCAGCGACACGAGCACCAGTTCCCCCGCCGGGATGGCCACGTCGCCGAGCCGGACCGGTTCGGCGGTGTGCCGCATGGTCGCCAGGTTCACCGGGCTCTCGTGCCGCAGCGTCTCCTCGACTGCGTCGTCGACGAGGTCCGGATCGGCGCGCACCTCGGCCAGCCGCTGCGGATTGCCGAGCAGGTCGTGGACGCAGTTGCCGATGAGGTTCACCGTCGTCTCGTGCCCGGCGGCGAGCAGCAGGAACGCCATGGAGATCAGTTCGGGTTCGCTGAGCCGGTCCGCGCCGTCGGCGGCCGCGATGAGCGCGCTGACCAGGTCGTCCCCCGGTTCTTCGCGCTTGCGGGCGACGAGCCGGGTGATGTATTCGCCGATGGCGGCCCCGGCCGAGTTGATCGTCTCGGCGTCGGCGCCGTTGACCAGCGCCGTGGTCCACCGCTTGAAGTCCTCGTGCCGTTCCTGCTCCACGCCGAGCATCTCGGAGATCACGGTGATGGGCAGCGGGAACGCGAACTCGTGCAGCAGGTCGATCTCGCCGCGGCCGGCCAGCTCGTCGAGGAGTTCGCCGGTGAGCTGCTCGACGCGCGGCCGGAGGTCTTCGACGCGGCGCGGGGTGAAGCCCTTGAGCACGAGCTTGCGCAGCCGGGAGTGGTCCGGCGGATCCGTGTTGAGCAGGTGCGCGTTGAGGTCGTCGATGAACTCGGCGCGGTGCGCGCCCTCCCCCAGCTGGTTGTCGATGGCCTTCTTGGTGCCTTCGACGTTCTTCTGCAGCCTCGGGTCGGAGAGCGCCTGCCGTGCTTCGGCGTAGCGGGTCACGACCCACACCGGGATGCCCGACCGGCTGATCACCCGCTGCGCGGGGGCGTCGGCGCGCAGCCGCGCGTAGCGCAGGTAGGGATCTTGCATGAACGCGTCGTCGAGGACGGTCGGCTCGGCGTCCTCCGTGGTGGCGGGCATCGCGTCCTCTCGGGTCGGAGGCTGTCGCGGGACAGTCAACTCGCCGCTGTCTGAGAGGATTCTCAGCTCCCAGGGCGGTCCCGAGACCACCATCCGAGGTGCTCCGCGGGTACCGCCGCGGACCCGGGAGGGGCCGCCCGAACGGCCCCGCTCCGCTCATCCGATCAGCAGGTGCCAGGCCCGTCAGCTCGCCCCGCACCTCCCGTTCTCGGCGCGAAGGGGCGGCCGCGGCGGTGCCGGGCCGGGACGGCCTGACGCCACTCCCCGGCGCCGTCGGCGACCCTCCCGGGCGTGCCGCGGATCCGCGCCCGGCCGGATCGATCCCGAGCTCGACGAGCTCGGCGGACCGGGTTCCGGCGAACATCCCGCCCTTGCGGACGGTGATCGCCCCTAGGGGGTAGCGTGGCCTGACGTGACCGCACCTGATCCCGTGGACGTACGTCTGCTCACCGCCGTCGCCGAATCCGGGCGCGCCGCGGTCCACGAGATCGCGTCGCGGCTCGGGATGGACGTCCGCGACGTGGCCGCCCGGCTCGCGGTGCTCTCCACCACCGGGCTGCCCATGGTCGTCGGCGTCGAGTGCGACCCGGTGGGCATCCGCAACGCGGTCGCCGCCGCGAACGCCTGGACCCAGGCCAGCGGCGGCTACCAGGTGCCCAACCCGCCCAGCGGCGGCTACCAGGTGCACGGCGGCCCCAGCGGAGCGCACAGCGGCGGGCATCCCGGCCAGAACCCGCCCAGTGGCCCGCAACCGTTCACCCCCGCGGGCCCGCCCGCCTCCTTCGGCCAGCCGCAGCAGGTCAGGCCCGCGCCGCCGCCCGCACCGCAGCAGGCGCAGCCGAACCCGTGGGGCCCGCCCGGATCAGCCGCGTGGGCGCGCGGCGACCAGCAGCGGCCCCCGCAGCCCGGCCAGCCCGCGAGCGGACCGCAGTCCGGGCCGCAACCGGCGCAGCAGCCGGCGAACCCGCACGCGCCGACCGCCAAGACCCCGGTGCCCGCCGCGGCCCGCACCGGCAAGGTCGGCAGCAAGCTCGACGTGGACGGCCCCGAAGGCGAGCGGATCACCATCCAGCTCGTCGAGGTCGTCGACCCGGCCGACTTCCTGTTCACCGCGGCCGGCTACCAGCTGCAGGAGGGCGAGCGCTCGGTCGTCGTGCACACCGAGCTCACCAACCGCAGCCCGATGCCGTTCATCTCGCTGCCCGACCTCTACCTGGTCCTGGTCGCCGAGGACGGGTCCACCGTGGGCAAGGCGCCGGTCGCGCTGTCCTCCCGGCCGCCGCACCGCATCGGCGTGCCGCCCGGCGAGACCGCGGGCGGGCACACCGTGTACGTGCTGCCGGAGGACACCGAGCTGTCCACGGTCCGCTGGGCCATGCGCCCCGGGGACGACCAGCGCACCCTCCACTGGGACATCACCGATCTCTGATTCCGCGCTCGCGCTGCTGAGCGGGGCGGTGGTGGGACCTCGCCCGTCCGCTCGCCGAGGGGGATCGTTCGCACCGGTGGCTCTGCGCCACAGGGGAAAGCGCCGTCCTCGCTGGAAGACGGCCGAGAACTCGCGTGGGGCGGCTTGCTCAGGTGGTCGCCGGTGACGGGAAGACGCCGGACCCACCGCGGGAGCCCGCAGCTGGTCCATCCACTTCGGACTCTCAGTTGCCGCGGCGGCGAACCCAGTCGAGGGGACCGCCGCGAGGGCGCTCCGGGCGGCGTTCGCGGCGTTGCAGGGTCGGCCAGTCACCCGCGTCCGCGGACGGGCCGGGTTCCGGATCGGCGCCGAGCACCGCCGGGCCCGCGCGGCCGACGTCCTCCGCCGCCAGCAGCTCCGCCAGCCCCTGCTGGCCGGGATCGGTCCGCTCCGCGTCGGTGGTGGGCCACCGCTCCTCGACCTCCGCGCGCTCGTCCCGCCGCGCGGACGCGGACGGCGGTGCACCGCCCAGCGGCAGACCCGCCGGCGGCGTCGGCGTGTCGTCGGTGAACTCCGCGCGACGCCCGTCGAACGTCCCGCTCGCTCCGGCCTGGGTCATCGGCCACTCCCCCCGCTGTTCCTGGATCAGCACGACCACGCTACGCGACCGGCTGGACCCGTCCGGACGACGATCGCCGCAACGCGCGTCCCGGCGGCGGGAGCGGGCGGCCGGCGGCTCAGGAGTCCTGTTCGCGGAGGGTGTCCAGGGCGCGCTGCAGGTCGTCCGGGTAGTCGCTGGTGAACGTCACCCACTGCCCGTCGGCGGGGTGCTCGAAGCCGAGCATCCGCGCGTGCAGCCACTGCCTGCCGAGCTGCAACCGCCGCGCCAGCACCGGATCCGCGCCGTAGGTGAGGTCGCCCGCGCACGGGTGCCGGACCGCGGAGAAGTGCACCCGGATCTGGTGCGTGCGCCCGGTCTCCAGCTTCACGTCCACCAGGGACGCGGCGCGGAACGCCTCCACCGTCTCGTAGTGGGTGATGCTGGGCTTGCCTCCGCTGACCACGGCGAACTTGTAGTCGTGCTTGGGGTGGCGGTCGATCGGCGCGTCGATGGTGCCGCTGCTCGGATCGGGGTGGCCCTGCACCAGCGCGTGGTAGCGCTTCTCCACGGTGCGCTCCTTGAACGCCCGCTTCAGCGCGGTGTAGGCGTGTTCGCTCTTCGCGGCGACCATGACGCCGGTGGTGCCCGCGTCGAGCCGGTGCACCACGCCCTGGCGCTCCGCGGCGCCCGAGGTCGCGATGCGCACGCCCGCGGCGGCGAGCCCGCCGATCACGGTGGGGCCCTCCCAACCGGGGCTGGGGTGCACGGCGACGCCGATGGGCTTGTCGACCACGACGATGTCGTCGTCCTGGTGCAGGATCCGCAGGCCCTCCACGGGCACCGCGACCACTTCCGGTTCGGGCCGCGCGTCGGGCAGCGTCACTTCCACCAGCCCGCCCGCGATCAGCCGGTCCGACTTGCCGACGGGAGCGCCGTCGAGCAGCACCTCACCGGATTCGGCGAGCCCCGCCACCGTGTTCCGGGACAACCCGAGCAACTTCGCCAGGCCCGCGTCGACCCGCATCCCTTCGAGGCCGTCGGGGACCGGGAGCATCCGCAGATCGCTCATGCCCGGTCCTCGCGCTTCTTCCGGGTGTGCACGGTGCCGTCGTAGTCGCGGCCGAGCAGCGACAGCAGCACCACGAGGATCCCGCCGCACACGATGGACGAGTCGGCGACGTTGAACACCGGCCACACGCTGCCGTCCGGCGCGAACAGCGACACGAAGTCCACGACGTGGCCGCGCAACGGCCCGGGCTCCCGGAACAACCGGTCGACCAGGTTCCCGCACGCCCCGCCCAGCACCAGGCCGAGCCCGACGGCCCACCCGGTGGAGCGCAGCTTCGGCGCCAGCCACACGATGACGCCGACCACGACGATCGCCAGCAGCGCCAGCAGCCAGGTCATGCCGGTGGCCAGCGAGAACGCCGCCCCCGGGTTGCGCACCAGCACCAGGTACACCGCCCCGCCGAACAGTTCCAGCGGCGGCTGCCCGTCGAGCCGCGCGACCGCGGCGATCTTGGTCACCACGTCCGCGGCGAGCAGCAGCGCGGCCACCCCGAACAGCAGCGCCAGCAGCTTCCGCGAGGCACGGCCACCGGCCGCCCCGACCGCGGTCGAACCGTCGCCGTCCGAACCCGGGTCCGGCTCGCTCGCGGCGGTACCGCCGTCCCCGCTCGCGGCGGGTCGCGCTTCCGGTTCTGAGGACGAGCCCTCGCCGGTGGCGGGGTTCGATCCGGGCTGCTCGGAGTCGGACTGCTCGGTGTTCACCCGGCCCATTCTCCCCGACCGCCGATCGGTCGTTCGCAGCGGCTCACGCCAACGCGGCGGGGAACTCGCGCGGGTCGTCGACGGGAACCCAGCGGCCGCCGTCGAGTTCGTAGCTCCACTGCGGACCGTGGGCGACGAGCCCGCGCAGCGCGGTGACGATCCGGTCCACGTGCTCGACGGTGGTGCCGAGACCGAGGCTGATCCGCACGGCGCGCTGCGCGTCGGTGCCCGCCAGCAGGTGCCGCACGGCCCGGTGCGCGCAGAACAGCCCGTCCCGCACGCCGATGCCGTGCTCCGCGGACAGCGCCGCCGCCAGCAGCCCGGGGTCCTGGCCGTCCACGGTGAAGCTGACCACGCCGACCCGGTCGTGCTCGGGGCCGAACAGACCCAGCTCGCGCAGCCCGGGAACGGTGGCGAGCCCGGCGCGGAGCCTGCGCAGCAGCAGGTCCTCGTGCCCCTCGATCGCCTCGGCGTGCTCGGCGAGCACCTCGCAGGCCTTGGCGAGCGCGTGCACCCCGACGGTGTTCGGCGAACCGGCCTCGTGCCGCTCCGGACCGGTGTTCCAGTCGATCTCGCCCGCGTCGGGGACCGATCGGGTGGCGCCGCCGCCGGCCAGGTACGGCTCGGCCCGGTCCAGCCAGTCGTCGCGGCCGATGAGCGCTCCCGCGCCGAACGGGGCGTAGAGCTTGTGCCCGGACAGCACGGCGTGGTCCACGCCGAGGTCGGCGATGCGCACCGGGCGGTGCGGGGCGAGCTGGGCGGCGTCGAGCACGGTGCGGGCGCCGTGCTCGCGGGCGACGCGGGCGAGCTCGGCGACCGGCCACAGCTCGCCGGTCACGTTGGACGCCCCGGTGAGCACGGCCAGCTTCGGCCCGTCGGCGCACTCGGCGAGCGCGGCGTCGAGCAGTCGCACCGCCTCCTGCGGGCTCTCCGGGATGCCGAGGTGGTGCACCCGCTCCCCCGCCCACGGCAGCAGCGCCGCGTGGTGCTCGGTGTCGAACACGACCACCGAGGTGTCCGCGGGAAGCGCGGCGGCCAGCAGGTTCAGCGCGTCGGTGGTGTTCCGGGTGAAGATCACCGAATCGGTGCGGCGGGCGCCGACGAACCGGCGCAGCGTCTCCCGCGCCCCCTCGTAGACCCGGGTGCACACCTGGGAGGCGAACCCGGCGCCGCGGTGCACGCTGGCGTACCAGGGCAGCAGCTCGTTCACGGCGTCGCGCACCGCGTTCAGGCAAGGCGCGCTGGCCCCGTGGTCCAGGTTGGCGTACTCGGCGGAACCGCCGGTGACCAGCGGAACCCGCAGCTGCGCGCCGACGACCGCGGGGACCGCGGGAACGGAGTCCACGACGGACCAGATCGGGGTTTCGGCGATCTCGCCGGTGGCGGAGCGGACGGCTGACGACACGATGCCTCCTAGGGCCTCACCGGGCCCGGAGCATTCGGGGCCCGCGCTTGCCGATCGCCCTGCGCGATCGGCCAGGTCCTCACCCGGGGCACCCCACCGCGGTAGGAGGGTTGCCGGCCAGCAAACCGGGGTTTCCCGCTGGCACTCATGACCTTCGACGGAGAAGACTAGGGATCGCCCCCGCCGCGCGCAACCACCCCGTGCGAAGTGGGAGGTGCGCCACGCCCGTCCGGGCGGATCCGCGGTGGTTCCCGCGGACCCGCCCGGCGGCGACCGATCAGACCCGTTCGACGGCGACCGAGACGTCCACGCCGTCCCCGACGCTGCCCGCGGAACCACCCGCGGCCGCGCCCTCGGACACGGCGTCGGCGAGCGTTTCGGCGGCGATGAACTCGCGGTGCGCGTCCACGGCGGCCAGCACCTCGGCCGGCGCGGAGACCTCGACGCGGATGCGGTCGGAGATCTCGAAACCGGCGTCCCGGCGCGCCTGCTGCACGACGCGCACCAGGTCGCGGGCCACGCCTTCGGCGGCCAGCTCCGGGGTGACGTCGCAGTCCAGCACCACCATCCCGGCGCCGCCCGGCAACGCGGCCGCGGCACCGGAGTCGGTGGACACCAGCCGCTCGGTGAACTCGCCCTCCTGCAGTTCGGTGCCGTCGGCGACCACGGCCCCGGCCGCGTTGCGGGTCCAGTCACCGGACTTCACGGCCTTGATCACCCGCTGCACGTCCTTGCCCAGCCGAGGTCCGGCGGCGCGGGCGTTCACGGCGATCTCGAACCGGCCGTGCGCGGCGACGTCGGTGGTCAGCTCGACCTCCTTGACGTTCACCTCGTCCCGGACCAGGTCGACGAACGGCCGCAGCGACTCGGCCTCCGGCATGGCCACGACCAGCTTCGCCAGCGGCAGCCGGACGCGGCGCGAGTTCGACTTCCGCAGCGCCAGCGCCGAGGAGCACACCTGCCGCACCCGGTCCATCGCGGAGACCAGCGCCGCGTCGGCAGGCAGCTCGTCGACCAGCGGCCAGTCCGACAGGTGTACCGAGCGGCCGCCGGTGAGCCCGCGCCACACCGCTTCCGCGGTCAGCGGCAGCAGCGGCGCCACCACCCGGCAGGTCACCTCCAGCACGGTGTGCAGGGTGTCGATGGCGTCGGCGTCCCCGGCCCAGAACCGGTCCCGGGAGCGGCGCACGTACCAGTTGGTCAGCACCTCCAGGAAGTCGCGGACAGCGGCGCACGCCCCGGCCGGGTCGAACACGTCCATCGCGGCCTGCACGTCGCCGACCAGCTCGTGCGCCTTGGCGAGCACGTAGCGGTCCAGCACGTGCTCGCTGTCCACCCGGAACCGGCCCTCGACTCCTTCGGCGTTGGCGTACAACGCCAGGAAGTACCAGGAGTTCCACAGCGGCAGCACCGCCTGGCGCACCGCGTCCCGGATGCCGCGCTCGGTGACCACCAGGTCTCCGCCGCGCAGGATCGGGCTCGCCATCAGGAACCAGCGCATCGCGTCCGAACCGTCGCGGTCGAAGACCTCGTTCACGTCCGGGTAGTTGTTCTTCGACTTCGACATCTTCATGCCGTCGTCGCCGAGCACGATGCCGTGCGCGACCACGTTGGAGAACGCGGGCCGGTCGAACAGCGCGGTGGCCAGCACGTGCAGCAGGTAGAACCAGCCGCGGGACTGGCCGTTGTACTCGACGATGAAGTCGCCCGGGTAGTGGTGCTCGAACCAGTCGGAGTTCTCGAACGGGTAGTGGACCTGCGCGAACGGCATCGCCCCGGACTCGAACCAGCAGTCCAGCACCTCCGGCACCCGCCGCATCGTGGACGCGCCGGTCGGGTCGTCCGGGTTCGGCCGGGTCAGCTCGTCGATGTTCGGGCGGTGCAGGTCGGCGGGCCGTACCCCGAAGTCGCGCTCCAGCTCGTCCAGCGAGCCGTACACGTCGGTGCGCGGGTACGCCGGGTCGTCCGAGGTCCACACCGGGATCGGCGAACCCCAGAACCGGTTCCGCGAGATGTTCCAGTCGCGGGCGTTGGACAGCCACTTGCCGAACTGGCCGTCCCGGATGTGCCCCGGCACCCAGTTGATCTGCTGGTTGAGCTCGACCATGCGGTCCCGGAACCGGGTGACGGCCACGAACCAGGACGACAGGGCCCGCTGGATCAGCGCGTTGTCGCAGCGCCAGCAGTGCGGGTACGGGTGGTCGTAGGTCTCGTGCCGCAGCAGCAGCCCGGCTTCCTTGAGATCCCGGATGATCTGCTTGTTCGCCTCGAAGACCTGCTGGCCCTCGTACGGCGCGACCTCGGCGGTGAACCGGCCCCGCGCGTCGACCGGGACGACCGGTTCGATGTCGTGCGCGTCGGTGACGGCCTTGTCCTCCTCACCGAAGGCGGGCGCGATGTGCACGACACCGGTGCCGTCCTCGGTGGTGACGTAGTCGGCGGGCAGCACCTGGTGGGCGTTGGGTCGCCCGGCGAAGAAGTCGAACGGCGGCCGGTAGCTCGTGCCGATCAGCTCGGCGCCGGTGAACCGGGCGACGACGCGGTCGGCGACGTCCTCGCCGAGCTCCCGCGCGTACGCGCCCAGCCGGGCCTCGGCGAGCACGTAGCGCTCCCCGCCCTGGCCGGGCTCCACCAGCACGTAGTCCACCTCGGGGTGCACCGCGGCCGCGAGGTTCGACGGCAACGTCCACGGGGTCGTCGTCCAGACCAGGGCCAGCGCCCCGTCGAACGCCTTGCCCGGCGCGACGAGCCGCAGGCCCACCGTCACCGCCGGGTCCTGCCGCTGCCGGTAGGTGTCGTCCATCCGCGTCTCGGTGTTGGACAGCGGCGTCTCGCAGCGCCAGCAGTACCAGAGCACCCGGAAGCCCTCGTAGACCAAGCCCTTGTCCCACAAGGTCTTGAACGCCCACATGACGCTCTCCATGTAGTCCACGTCGAGCGTCTTGTAGTCGTTCTCGAAGTCCACCCAGCGGGCCTGGCGGGTGACGTAGTCCTCCCACTCCCGCGTGTAGCGCAGCACCGAGGCGCGGCAGGCGTCGTTGAACTCGGCGACGCCCATCGACTCGATCTCGGACTTCGAGGTGATGCCGAGCTGCTTCTCCGCCTGCACCTCGGCGGGCAACCCGTGGCAGTCCCAGCCGAAGCGGCGCTCCACCCGGCGGCCGCGCATCGTCTGGTAGCGCGGCACCGCGTCCTTGACGTACCCGGTGAGCAGGTGGCCGTAGTGCGGCAGGCCGTTGGCGAACGGCGGCCCGTCGTAGAAGACGAACTCGTTCGAGCCGTTGACGCCCGCGTCCCTGGCCTGCACGCTCTCCCGGAACGTCCCGTCCGCGGACCAGAAGTCCAGCACTTCCCGCTCGACCTGCGGGAACGACGGTTGCGCGGCCACCCCGCGCTCCTGGGGGGCCTCTCGATCCGCGCCCTCCGGGGCGGCCGTTCCGCCGAATCGGACCTTCGGGTAAGCCATCGCGGGTGTTCTCCTCGCCGGTGTGTCGTCAGCAGCCGCACGGGCATCCGGACTCGATGCCCACACGGGGACGACACGGCGCGCGACCGGTCCGGCCGCCCGCGTCCCGCGGTACCACCCCGCTTGCCGCCGCAGAACGCGACGGCCACTCGTTGCCGGCTGTCACGGGCCGGACCCGTCCGGTTCTACTGGGGCGCTGCTCCCGCTGGAGCACTGCGCCCGTTCTTCCGGAGGCTCCCCGGTGATGGCCGGATCAACGCCGATGCGGGCCGGTCGCTCCCCGGCGACCAGCCCGCATTCAGCATAACCATTCGACGCCACCGGTTTTCCGCGGCCACCGCGGTCCGCGCCCAGGGCCCTGAGCGCTCCGCGGCGGATCCGCGTTCCCGGCGGTCCTGCTAGCGCGCGGCGCGCGCCTGTCCCGCCAGCACCGCGTCCGGGGTGCAGCGGGAGCAGGCCGTGAAGCCCAGTTCCCGGGCCTCCTTCACCGGCAGCCCCTGCACCTCGCGCTCGCCGAGCCAGTCGCAGCTCGCCAAGTGGTACCGGGGACGTTCGTCGACGACCACGACTTCGTCGTCCGATTCGGACACCAGCAGCGCGTCCGCCGCATCGGTGTCCTCCTCGTCCGGTTCCTCGTCGACGTCGACCTCGCCGGCCGGTGCCGCCGGGTCCTGCCCCGCCTCGCCCGCGGAGACCGGTTGCCGCGGCGGTGAGCTCGCTTCCCTCCGCCGCCGCAACCGTTCCACCACGAGCAGTGCCGCGGCCAGCACGCTGAGCAGCACCGACAACCACGCCCATTCCGGGCGTTGGACCAGCACCGACGTCACCAGCACGCCACCGGCCGCCAGGACCAGGAACAGCACTACCAACAACACGCCGAACTTCCCTTCACCGCACCGTGCGGGGACCCCCTTGTCCCCTCCGCAGCCGACCACCGGCGGCTCCTGGGCCGCGCGATGGCTCACGACCGGCGGATCCGGTCACCGGCCCGCTCAGCCGGCTTCGGCGGCCCGAGCTCCGAAGCTGTAGGTGTTCTGCTGGCCGGCAGCGCGGCTCCCGCTCTCGGCGGGTGCCGCCGATCCGCGGTCCTGCAGTTCACGCAGCTGCGATTCCAGGTAGGTCTGCAACCGGGTGCGGTACTCGCGCTCGAAGGTGCGCAAGGTGTCGATCTTCTTCTCCAGCGCGTTCTTCTCCTGGGTGATGTTGCCCATCACCTCGGCGTGCTTGCGCTGCGCGTCGCGTTCCAGACCGGCGGCCTTCTCCCTGGCCTGCCGCTCCAGCGTCTCGGCCCTGGTCCGGGCGTCGTTGAGCATCGTCTCGGCGCGGGTGCGCGCCTCGTTGACCATGCTGTCCGACTTCGACCGGGCGTCGGAGAGCAACTGCTCGGACTTGGTCCGGGCCTCCGAGAGCATGCCGTCGGCTTCGGCCTTCGCCTCGCCGGTCAGCCGGTCCGCCATCTCCTGGGCGAGCCCGAGGACCTTGGCGGCCTGCACGTGGTGGTCACCACCCGGCGAGGTCTGCTCGGCCGCGGTGGGAGCCGGGACCGGCGCGAGCCGACGCGGTTCCTCCACCGGAGCGGGGGCGGCGGGAACCGCGGACGCCTGACTGCGCGCGTCGTCGAGATCGACCTGCGCGGTCTGCAGCTGGCCCTCCAGCTGCTCTATCTGGCTCCGCAGGTCGTTGTTCTCCTCCACCAACCGGGCGAGCTCGGCTTCAACCAGGTCGAGGAAAGCATCCACCTCGTCCTCGTTGTAACCGCGCTTCCCGATCGGCGGTTTACTGAACGCGACGTTATGCACGTCGGCGGGGGTCAAGCCCACAAGATCACCTCACGCACTCTTCGGCTGCGGGTCACCCGGGTTCCCCGTTACCCGGACTGCGCCCATAGTCTCAACAGCAGCTGCATCAGTATGAACACAACCAGCAGCAGCACCATAATGGATAGGTCCAGCCCTACACCGCCGATCCGGACCGTCGGGATCACCCGACGCAGCAGCCGGATCGGCGGGTCGGTCACTGTGTAGATGCTCTCCAACGCGATTGCAACCCCTCCAGCGGGGCGCCAGTCGCGGGCGAACACCCGGACGAGCTCGATCACGATACGGGCCGTGAGCAGCAGCCAGAAGAAGAAGACCGCGTAGTAAAGGACGATCAGCGCCAGTTCCACAGCTCAACTCTGCCACCGGTCACCCGTAGTTGAAAAAGGCACCCTCGGCCAAGCGGCGCTTGTCCTCGGCTGCGACGTCCACGTTCGGGGGTGAGAGCAAGAACACCCGGTTGGTGACCTTCTCGATCGAACCGCGCATCGCGAAGGCCAGACCTGCGGCGAAGTCGACCAGACGCTTGGCGTCCGCTTCGTCCATCTCCGTCAGGTTCATGATCACAGGAGTGCCGTCCCGGTACTGCTCCCCGATCGTGCGGGCCTCGCTGTAGCTGCGAGGATGCAGAGTTGTGATCTTGCTCAAGTTGAAGTGGCTGCCGGTGTCGGTGACGGCCCGCAACCGGGAGACGGACTCCCGCTCGGCGGCCGTGCGCGCCGCGGTCTCCAGCGTCCACTGCCTGCGCGACGGCTTGACGTCGCGGTACTCCTCGCCGCGGTGACCGGTGTCCCGGTGCGCGGCCTCGCGGTGCCCGTGATCGTCGAATCCCTCGTCGGCGGCCGCCTCGTCCTGGTAGCCGCCGCGCACTCCGACGCGCCGCCGTCCGACCCGGTCGGCTGGCGCGTCGTACTCGCCCGCATCGCCGTACCGGTCGCCGTAGGGCTCGTCGTCGAAGTCGTCGACCTCGTCGGCGGGCACCATGCCGAAGTAGGCCTTCAGCTTGTGCATCGTGCTCATCGGCGTGCCCTTCCTCCGCGACTCCTCCGGAGCCGAGCGCGGTTCGACCGGCGTTCGACCCTCCGCCCAGGCTACGGCGAGATTAACCGCCGCCCTCCCAGCAGCGCTGTTCCGACACGCACCCTGGTGGAGCCGTGGGCCACAGCACTCTCCAGATCGCCGCTCATCCCCGCCGAGATCTCCCCAGCTTCGGGGTGGTCCCGGCGGAGCCGGGTGGAGATCGCCGAAAGTGTGTCGAAGGCCACGTCCGGCGCGGTGTTCTGAGGCGCCACGGCCATGACTCCGCGCAACCTGAGCTCATCCCGCGCGGCGATGTCGGCGGCGAGCGCGGGCACCTCGGCGGCGGGGCAGCCACCCCGGCCGGCCGCCTCGTCCAGGTTCACCTGAACGAGAACTTCGAGCGGGCGTGTCCGCTCTCCCGCGTCGAGCGCGTTGCGCACGGCACCGGCCAGCGCCTCCACCAGCCGCGGGCTGTCCGCGGACTCCACGACGTCCGCCCAGCGGGCGACCGAGCGCGCCTTGTTCCGCTGCAGCTGCCCGACCATGTGCCAGCGCGCCTCCGCGGCGGGGCGCAGGGCGGCCAGCTCGGCGACCTTCGGCCGGGCCTCCTGCTCGCGGTTCTCCGCGAACGAGACCAGGCCCAGATCGGCCAGCAGCGCCACGTCCCGCGCCGGGAAGGTCTTGGTCACCGCCAGCAGCTGCACGTCCGCCACCGGCCGCCCAGCGGCCGCACAGGCCGCCGCGAGGCGCTGCCGGATCGAGCTCAGGGACTCGGCGAGCTCCGCGCGGCGCTCGTCGTCCTCGCTCACGACTCCTCCCGCTCCGCCCACACCACGGCGGCGAACCGGCCCGTGCGGGGCCCGTCACGGCGGTGGCTGAACAGCTCGCGGCTCTCCATCGTGCAGCGCGGATCGATGCCGATCTTCGCGATCCCGGCGCCCGCCAGCTGCTCCCACAGCCCCGCGCGCAGGTCCAGCCCCGGCGTGCCCTTGCGGGTGCGGCAGGCGCTGCCGGGCAGGTACTCCTCGACGTCGTCGCGCATCGACTCGGGCACCTCGTAGCACTGGCCGCAGGCGGCGGGTCCCAGCAGCGCCTCGATGTCGTCGATGCGGGCGCCCGCGCCGCGCATCGCCTTCAGCGCCTCGACGAGGACGCCGACCCGGGCGCCGACCCGGCCCGCGTGCACCGCGGCCACCACGCCGGTCACCGGGTCGCCGAGCAGCACCGGCACGCAGTCCGCGGTGAGCACCGCCAGCGCCAGCCCGGGCTGCGCGCTCACCAGGGCGTCGGTGGCCTCCACCGGTTCCGGGCGCGGGCCGTCGACGAGTTCGGCGTTCTTGCCGTGGATCTGCTCCATCCACACCAGCCGCGACGGGTCCAGCCCGATGCCGGCGGCGAGCTTGCGCTCGTTGGCCGCGAGCGCCTCGGGGTCGTCGCCGACCCGGCCGCCGAGGTTGAACGAGTCGAACGGCGGCTTCGAGCTGCCGCCTTCCCGCGTGGTGATCACGCGCCGGATCCGCACTCCATCACTCCCGATCTCGAAGGGTCGTTGCCGACTGGCGGGGCGGCGTCCCGGAGCACCGGTGCCCGCACATGAGCGGGGCCCGGGACGAAGTCCGTCCCGGTGCCCATTCTGGCCCACGCTCGAAGGCGATCAGCGTCGCATGAACGGAGGAATGTCCACGTCGTCGTCGTTGTCGTCGGAGACCGGCACCGGCCGCGACGGCAGCTGACCGCTCATGCCCTGGGTGCCGGTGTGCGTCGGGTAGCCGCCGCCGGAGCGGGTCGGCACCGAGACGCCGGGCGTGCCGCCCTCGCCGTACGCGGGACGCCGCTCGTAGCTCTGGGCCTGCGGCTCGTAGCTCTGCGGCGGGGTGTACGGCTCGGGCTGCGGGGCCGGAGCGGGCGGTGCCTGCTCCGCGGGGGCCTGCTGCTGCGGCGCGGCGGGCTGCTCGGGAGCGGCCTCGGCCGTGCTGTCGACGACCTGTCCCTCCGTGACCTGACCCGCTTCGCCGCCCGCGACGGCGTCCCTGCCGCCGACCCTGGTCGGCTCCAGCTTCTTGTGGGTCGGCGCACCCGCGTCGAAACCGGCGGCGATCACGGTGACCCGCACCTCGTCGCCGAGCGAGTCGTCGATCACCGTGCCGAAGATGATGTTCGCTTCGGGGTGCGCGGACTCCTGCACCAGCGAGGCCGACTCGTTGATCTCGAACAGGCCGAGGTCGGAGCCGCCCGCGATGGCCAGCAGCACGCCGTGCGCGCCCTCCATCGAGGCCTCCAGCAGCGGCGAGTTGATCGCCTTCTGCGCGGCCTGCACGGCTCTGCCCTCCCCGCGCGCCGAGCCGATGCCCATCAAGGCGCTGCCCGCCCCGGACATGACGCTCTTGACGTCGGCGAAGTCGAGGTTGATCAGACCCGGCGTGGTGATCAGGTCGGTGATGCCCTGCACACCGGAGAGCAGCACCTCGTCCGCGGAGCGGAACGCGTCCATCAGGCTGACCCCGATGTCACCGAGCTGCAGCAGCCGGTCGTTCGGGATCACGATGAGCGTGTCGCAGCAGTCGCGGAGCTCCTTGATGCCCTGCTCCGCCTGGTTCGCCCGGCGCTTGCCCTCGAAGGAGAACGGCCGGGTCACGACGCCGATGGTCAGCGCGCCGAGCTTGCGCGCGACGTCGGCGATCACGGGGGCGCCACCGGTGCCGGTGCCGCCGCCTTCGCCCGCGGTCACGAAGACCATGTCGGCGCCCTTGAGGACCTCTTCGATCTCTTCCTTGTGGTCCTCGGCTGCCTTGTGCCCGACCTCGGGGGCGGCGCCCGCGCCGAGTCCTCGGGTCAGTTCGCGGCCGATGTCCAGCTTCACGTCGGCATCGGACATCAGCAGGGCCTGGGCGTCGGTGTTCACCGCGATGAACTCGACGCCCTTGAGCCCGACCTCGATCATGCGGTTGACGGCGTTGACGCCGCCTCCACCGATGCCGACGACCTTGATCACCGCGAGGTAGTTGTGCGGGGGCGTCATCGGGTCCGCCTTCCTGGTCGTGGCTGAGCGCTCTGCGTTGCTCGGACCGCCGCGGGAGCGGTCACCGTGGGAACCGGACAGTAGTCCGGGGCCGGCACGGGTACCGGTCGACGCCGGAGTGGTCCCGTGCGAGCACAAGATCGAAACGCGGTCAACCCCGTACCCGGTGCGGACCGTAGGCATGCCCGCGTCGCCGCGTCCAGCAGCCACGCCGGGAGTTCTCCCAGGTGTGTCATGCCACCCACGTCGCAGATCCGCCTCGACCGTCGTTCTCGCCTGCACGGTGATCGGCGCTGCGCGATCACCGATGTTCACCGTACCGCGCGGCCGGGCGTGCCGGGCGGCCCACTCGAAAAGAACGGCGCGGAAATCCGGACCGCGGTCGTCCGGATTCGCCGCCAGCATCGGTGGGACGAACCGGAACCGACGGAGGGGCACGACGATGGAACGACCGCTGCGGGGGAAGATCGCGCTGGTCGCGGGCGCGACGCGGGGAGCGGGCCGGGCGATCGCGGTGGAGCTGGGAGCCGCGGGCGCCGCGGTGTACGGCACCGGGCGCACCACGCGGGAGGCGCGCTCCGACTACGACCGGCCCGAGTCCATTGAGGACACCGCGGAGCTGGTGACGGCCGCGGGCGGCGAGGGCGTCGCGGTGCGGGTGGACCACCAGGTCCCGGAGGAGGTCCGGGACCTGGTCGCGCGGATCGAGCGGGAGCGCGGCCGGCTGGACCTGCTGGTCAACGACATGGGCGGCGAGCACCTGATGGACTGGCACAAACCGGTGTGGGAGCACTCGCTGGACCTGGGCCTGCGCAGGCTCCGGACCGGCATCGAAGCGCACCTGATCACCAGCCACTTCGCGCTCGCGCTGCTGTCCCGCACCCCGGGCGGGCTGGTGGTGGAGCTGACCGACGGCACCACCGAGTACAACCGGCGCTACCGCGCGGACTGCGGCGCGTTCTTCGATGTGACGAAGATCGCCGCGAGCCGGTTGGCGTTCGCCCAGTCCGAGGAGCTGCGCCCCCACGGCGGGACCGCGCTCGCGATCACCCCGGGCTGGCTGCGCTCGGAGATGATGCTCGACCACTTCGACGTCACCGAGCAGAACTGGCGCGAGGCAACCGAACCGCACTTCTCGATCTCGGAATCGCCGCACTTCGTCGGCCGCGGGGTCGCGGCGCTGGCGGCGGACCCGGAGGTGTCCCGCTGGGCCGGGCGCACCGTGTCCAGCTTCGAGCTCGCGGAGCACTACGGGTTCACCGACCTGGACGGTTCGCGACCGGATTCGTGGCGCTACATCGCCGAAGTCGTCGAAGCGGGGGCGCCGGAGGACACCACCGGGTACCGCTGATCCGCCGGCCGGTACAGCTCGGTGAGCTCGGCGGCGGTCCGCGCCATCCGCTCGGCCAGCTCCGCCGGGGCCAGCACCTGGACCCGCGCGCCGAGCCCGAGCAGCTGCGCGTGCGCGACCTCCAGGGACTCGACCGGCAGGGTGGTCGTCACCCAGCCCTGCTCGTCGGGTTCCCCGGCCGCGGCGCGCGCGTCCGCCGCTGCCGGGCCGCCGACCTGGCCGTGCAGGGCGGCGAGCGCGTCGGGAGCGATCCGGACGGTGATCTCCGCGCGCAGCAGGGCGCGTTCGAACTCGGCGCCGCGCCGCGCCCAGAACTCCGGCAGCGCGAACTCCGCGTCCCGCTCGAACGGACCGCCCACCTCCACCGATCGGAACCGGTCCACGCGGTACACCAGGAACCGGCCGCCGCAGCGCCCCGCCAGGTACCAGGCACCCGCCTTGAGGACCAGGCCGTGCGGCTCGATCTCGCGGTGCACCTCCCGGTCCCGGCGGCGGTAGGTGGCCCGCACCGCGCGGTCCTGCCACACCGCGTCGGCGAGCTCCGGCAGCAGCGGCGGCGTCTCGGTCTCCCGGAACCAGCCGGGCGCGTCCAGGTGGAAGCGCCGCGCGACCCGGTCCGGCGCGTCCCGGTGCCCCGGCGCGAGCGCGGCGGAGATCTTGCGGCGGGCGCTGCCGACGGCCTCGGTCAGCCCCATCTCGGCCGCCGGGCCGGGAATTCCGGCCAGCAGCAGCGCCTCGGCCTCCGCCCGGTGCAGCCCGGTGAGCCGGGTGCGGTAGCCGCCGAGCAGCCGGTAGCCGCCGTTGCGGCCGCGTTCCGCGTAGATCGGCACGCCCGCCTCCGTCAACGCCTGCACGTCGCGGGCGACGGTGCGTTCGGTGACCTCCAGCTCCGCGGCCAGCTCGGGCCCCGTCGCCGCGCCCCGGTTCTGCAGCAGCAGCACCAACGAGATCAACCGCGCCGCCCGCATCGCTCCCCCTCCGCCGGTGCCGAGGACGCTACGCCCGGCCCCCGACAGAGCCCGGTCACTTCAGCCCGGTGGTCTTCAGCGAGGAGATGAGCTTGCGCTGCCCCAGCAGGAACACCAGCACCGTCGGGATCGCGGCCAGCAGCGCCGCGGCGATCACGTACTGCTGCTTGGAGGCGTACTGCCCCTGCAACGAGGCGATGCCGACCTGCACCACCCGCAACGACTCGTCCTGGGCCACCGCCAGCGGCCACAGGAACGAGTTCCAGTTGGCGAGGAAGAACAGCACCGCCAGCGCGGCCAGCATCGGCCTGCTCAGCGGCAGCACCACGTGCCAGTAGGTGCGCCAGTGCCCGCAGCCGTCCAGCTGCGCCGCGTCCTCCAGCTCCCGCGGCACCCCCAGGTAGAACTGCCGCAGCAGGAAGATGCCGAACGCGTTGAACACGCCCGGCACGATCAGCCCCGCGTACGTGTCGACCATGCCGAGCGTCCGGACCACCAGGAACAGCGGCACCAGGATCACCGGCAGCGAGATCAGCAACGTCGCGATCACCGCGGCGAACGCGATCCCCCGCCCGCGGAAGTGCATCCGCGCCAGGGCGTAGGCGGCCATCGAGTGCACCAGCAACGCCAGCGCCGTCACCACCACCGAGATGAACGCGCTGTTCGCGAGGTAGCGCAGGAACGGCACCTCGGTCAGCACGTACCCCACGTTCTCCAGCGTCAACGCGCTCGGCCAGCCCACCGAGAACAGCTCCGCCGCCGGCCGGAACGCCGCCAGTAGCAGCCACAGCAGCGGCGCGATCGTCACCAGCGCCACCAGGTACGCCAGCAGCGCCCGCCCGCGGATCCCGCTACGCATCGAACCGGCCTCCTCGGGTCGCGGCGAACAGCACCCCGGTGATGGCGCCCAGCAGCAGCACCAGCAGCGCGCAGATCGCCGCCGCGTAGCCGAACCGGCCGAACTGGAACGCCTGCTGGTAGGCGTAGTACACGACGGTGGACGTCGCGTTCGCCGGGCCGCCCGAGGTGGTCACGAAGACCAGGTCGAACGCCTGCAACCCGGCCACCGCGTTCACCGTCGACGTGACCAGGACGAAGAAGCTCGTCGGCCGCAGCATCGGCCAGGTCACGTGCCGGAACCGGTGCCACGCGCCCGCACCGTCCACAGTGGCCGCGTCGTAGAGGTCCCCGGGGATGTCGTTCAACCCGCCGAGGAAGATCAGCATCTGGTAGCCCATCAGGAACCACACGCTGATCAGCACCAACGTGACCAGCGCCAGGTCCGGATCGCCCAGCCACGAGACGCCGTCCAGGCCGAACACCGCGAGCACCCGGCTCACCAGGCCCGTCTTGTCGGTGAGCAGGAACTGCCAGAGCAGCCCGATCACCACCAGGCTCACCGCGTTCGGCAGGAACAGCGCCGCGCGCACCGCCCCCACGCCCGGGAAGTGGTCCCGCACCAGCAGCGCCAGCGCCAGCCCGCACGCGAACACCAGCGGCACGAACAGTCCCGCGTACAGCGCGGTGATGCCGAAGCTGCGCCACAGCAGCCCGTCCCCCGCCATCAACCGGAAGTTGTCCAGCCCCGCCCACCCGACGTTGCCGAAACCGTCCACTTCGAACAATCCGACCACCAGCGCCAGCACCGTCGGCACGGCCACGAACACCAGCAGCCCCACCGCGTCCGGGGCGAGGAAGCCGAGCGCGGACCGGCCGTCGGAACGCCGGGCGCTCATTGGATAGCCGCCCCGTCGTAGCCCGCCAGGAACGTGTCGATCTGCTCGGACGCCGCCCCGGCGGCCTCGGCCGGGTCGGCCCCGTCGAGCTGGCAGGACTGCAGCGCGTCGGAGATCGCGCGGTACACCTCCGGCGGGTAGCGGGGTTCCGGACGCGCCTGCGCCATCACCTGGTCGGCGAACACCCGCATCGGACCGTCGTCGAAGGCGCCCTGGGCTTCGGCGGCGCGGCGCACCGAACGCCGGGGCGGGATCCCCGTCTTCGCCACGGTGTTCCACTGCCGCATCCGCTCCACCCCCGCCGGGTCGGACGAACCGAGCGCCCACGCCACGAACTCGGCCGCGGCCTCCGGGTTGGCGCCGTAGGCGTTCGCGACCATCGCCCAGCTGCCCAGCGCCGTGGTGGCGGTGCCGCCCGGCGGCGCGGGCATCGGCGTGACGCCGTAGCGGAAACCGGGCGCCTGCTCGGCGATCTCGGCGATGCCCCAGATCCCCAGCTGCTGCATCGCGCAGTAGCCCTGCGCCAGGTTCGAGATCGTGTCGTTGCCGCCCTCGCCGCGCACCCGGCGCGGAGCGGCACCGGAGCGGACCGCGTCCTGCCACAGCCGCATCGCCCGGTGCGCGGCCGGCGAGTCGAACGCGCTGCGCCGCAGGTCCGGGGTGAACACGTCGCCACCGGCCATCCACAGCCACGGGTACCAGGTGAAGTTCTGGTAGTAGCCCGGGTTCGTCTCGAACAGCATCCCGAACCGGTCCGGGGTGGTCAGGCGCTCCGCCAGGCCCAGCAGCTCGTCCCACGTACCCGGCAGGTCGCCTTCCGCGAGCCCCGCACGCTCGAACGCGTCCTCGCTGTAGAACAGCGCCAGCGGTTCGATCTCCATCGGCAGCCCGTACACCCGGTCGTCGACCAGCCGCGTCGCCAGCACCTCCGGCAGGAAGTCCTCCCGCACGCCCGGTTCGAGGTGCGGGGTGAGGTCGGCCAGCGCGCCCCCGTTGTAGTAGCGCAGGAAATCGCCGGGGCTCAGCAGGAACACGTCCGGACCGGCACCGGCGCTGAACGAGGTCTGCAAGGTCGGCCCGGCCTTGTAGTCCTTGTTCGGCACGTACCGCAGCCGCACCCGCACCTCGTGCGTGGCGTTCCACTCCGCCGCGAGCCTGCTGATCCAGTCGCTCTGGCTCTTGTTCTGCCCGCCCGGCCCGTAGAAGTTCCACAGGCTGATCTCGCCCGGATCCCGCGCCGGCGCGCACCCGGCGGCACCCGCGAGCAGCACCGCACCCGCCCCGAGGGCGGTCCGGCGGCTGATCGCGGGCACGTCGCGCATCTGATTCCCCCAGAAATCGATTGCCGAACGCTATTCCCGGCGATCGAACACGGTCAATGCGCCATTGGTGGGGCGCCGCCGGGGTCAGCGCACCGAGTCGACCAGCGCCTCCAACCGGATGCGGACCTCCCGCACGTCCGCCGGAGTGAGGGCGTGCACCCGTTCGCCCGCGCCGCCCCGCTCCGCGTGATCCAGGTAGCGGCCGTCGGGGGCGGCGTTGTCGAACCAGCGCACCACCGCCGAACGCCGCCGCGCACCGCGCGGATCGCGCGCGGACGCGGCGAACTGTCCCGCCCGCAGGTGCGGGCCGGAACCGATGCTCCGGTACTGCTCGACCAGCCGGTCGCCGCTGCTGCCGCGCACCGGCGCCACGTGCTGCAGGAACCCGGTGGCGAGCTCCTCCGGGCCGGACCGCAGCGAGCTCTCCGGAACCCGCACCCGGCCGCGGGTACCGGGCGGCGCGGGCGGCAGCGTCGCCAGCAGCACCTCCGACAGCGCCGCCCGCTGGTGCAGCTCCACGGTCAGCGCCCCGCCGTACCGCGCGCCCTCCCCCGGTTCCTGCACGCCGAGCACCACCCGATCGCGGCCGGTGAGCGCGGCCACCGAGCGCCACGCGGCCTCACCGCCGAACTCCGGGCACCACAACGAGTCGACCCACAGCTGCGGCCCCGCGAGCACCCGCAGCGCCTCGGCCAGCTCCGCCGGTGCGTCGTCGTCCACCAGGAGCCCGGCCCGGTGCATCGCGGGGGCCTCACGGCGCGCCAGCTCGCGAAGCTGCCGCCGCGTGCGCCCGTACGCCGGGGCCTCCAGCGGTAGCGCGAGATCATCCACCGCCAGGTAACGGCGCAACAAGTACAGGTGCAGCGGGTGCAACCGCCACCGACCCACCAGCGCCATCCGGTTCCCCTCTGAGCACGATCCTCGAACACTCCCACCCGTCCACCGACCGCCGTCCTGTCCGCGGCGAAGCCGCCGACCAGGTGCGCGGCCCGGCCGCCCGCGGATTCGCAGCGGCGTTCTCGCGAGTCCGGCCTTCGCTCACCGGTGACGAGGCCGCCACCCCGTGGCGACGAGAGCGGGCGTTCACTCGCCGAAGACCGGTGGGGCGGTCTTCGGCATTCCTTCCATCCAGACGTCGTCCTGCTCCTCCAGCCAGCCGGGCCGCTCGTGCTCGTAGTCCTCGCCGCCTTCGCCGCGGCGGGCCGCGCCCGCTCCCCCGGCACCACCGCGCGCACCGCTGGTGGCGGCGGCCGGGCCGCCTGCCGGGATGCCGCGGGCGCCCGCGCCGGAACCTGCTCCGACGCCGGCCCGTCCGCCGGGGCCGGGCTGGTTGCCGGTGCCGCCCGCGCGGGTGCCGGGAGTTCCGCCGCCGGGTCTGCCGCCCGGGCCGCCGGTGTTCCGGCCGCCTGCGCCGGGTCCGCCGAGCGCGGAAGCGCCGGCACCACGACCACCGCCGCGGCCCCCGGGGCCGCCGGGAAGTCCGCCGCCGGGCAGCGCGCCCCGCCACCGGTCCTGACCGGCCCGGTCCCGCTGCCCGCCGGGCGGTACTCGTTCCGGGGTGCCGTCGGGGCGCTGGTCCGGCACCCACGACGGATCGGAGCCGGCCGGGCCGTCCGGGCTCCCGGTGCCGGGCCGGTCGGCTCCGCCGCCGCGGTCGTGGCCGGGCCGTTCAGCACCGGGACTTCCGCCGCTTCGGCAGCGGCGCCCCGTCCAGGCCCGGGTACACCGGGACCGTCCGGTCCACGTCGTCGTAGGTCGGGGTGAGGACGCGCTGCATCGTCTCCTGCGCGGCGCGTTCCGCTTCCTGCCGTTCCCGCATCTGCGCGAGCGCGTCCACGCCGCCGCCGACGAATCCGCCGGGAATGCCTGCGGCGAGGGTGCGGCCGATGCTGTAGTCCTGCGGTGCGGGCACCATCGCCTTCACCTGGCCGGCGGCCGAACCGGCCTGCTCGACCTTGTTCCCGGTCAACTGGAACGCCCGGCCGCCGTCGGACATCCACTGCACGAGCGGTTCGGCGGAGGCGGTGGCGACGTCGGCCGCTTCGCCCTCCCAGCCGCCCGCGATGGCGCCGCTAGCCTCGCGGTGCAGGTCCGGGCCGATCTCGGCGAGAGCGGTGCCGATGCGCCGCCACGCTTCCGCGACCTCCTGCGCCTTCGCCGGGTCCAGGGAGCGCTCGTTCGTCTCGTACAGCTCGTGGTGGCTGTAGGACTGCCAGTTCTCCTGCTCGGTGATCGACGGCGGGTCGAACTCGCCACCCGCGTGCAGCTGTTCGTTGCGGTCGGCCAGCACGTCGCGCCGCCGCTCGCCGGAGCGCTCGGCCACCTCCGCGCGTTCCCGCGCCTCGCGTTGCGCCGTCGTCTCGTAGCCCAGCCAGGACGCCCCGGCGTCGTGCGCCGTCTCCGCGACGCGCTCCGCCCACTCCCCGAATCCCATTCATCCCCCCGGTTCGCAGCCGCCCACCGGTGTCGCCGGCGGGGGCTGCACGTGTGCGCCGGCGATCAGCGCGGGCTCTTCGCCGCGATCAGCTCGGCCACCAGCCAGGACTCGGCGCACTCGTCGCGACCTTCGTCGTCGGTCTCCTGGGCCGTCACGGTGATCACGCCACCCCCGGCGTCGAACATCGTGGAGCAGATCCGCGCTGAGGCCGAGCCTCGGACGACCGTGATCGCGGCCGGTCTGCCGTCGAGCTCGCTTCGTTCGAACCGCCACCAGACGTCCCGCTCGCCGTAGCGTTCGACGGTCATCTCCTGGTTCTTGTAGAAGCTGTACCCGAACGGATCTCCGTCGAAGTCGCAGCCCGGTTCCGCCGCGATGTCGTTGTTCGGATAGCCGGGCGGCCGACCACCACGTGCGGCGAGTTCCTGTTCCGTGAGCATCGTGCAGGGATCGACCTTCGCCAACCCGACGGTCCGCACCGGTTCCTCCACAGCGGACTCGCCGTCGGCTCGGGAATCCAGCGCACATCCGGAAACGGATGCCAGCATCCCGACCGCGAGCAGCGCCAACCCTGCCTTGCGCGGGATCGCGTTCATCCCTCACCTCGCATCAGATCTTGCGCGATCGCGTCGTCGGTCGCCGTGTAATCCTTGGCGGCCTGCCGGAAGAGCTCGGCCTTCTCCTTCAACTCATCGCTCAATCTCCCGAGCAGTGCGACTGCTCCGGACGAACCGTCATCGGCTTTGGCTTCGAATTTTCGGGATAGCTGGACAGCCGAGTGGTATTCCCCGAGCCCTTGCACCTTGAGCAGCAGATCGGTGTTTCGGCTGAGCCGCTGCACTCTCCGCTGCGCCTTCTCATAAGCCTGCGCCGCCTTCTCCGCCGCTTCCGGATCGATCTTGAGCCGACCGGACGCCACTTGCGCGCGGAGCTGCTCGTTCTGGGCCGAGATTCCGGCCAGCTGCGCGGAAACGGCCTCCAGCGAGCCACCACCGCCTCGCGCCGGCCCTGCACCGTCGGTCACTTCGCCTCCTCGCTCCGATCTGATCGGATGGGGAAACGTTATCGATCCGGCCGGTCAATTCGGTCTAATTAAATGGCCGTCACGCGTTTTTCCACCTGAAAGTCGGACAGCGGCCACGGAGCGTGCTCGGCAAAGTTGCCGAAGATGATATTCCTGTTGTCTTATTCCGCGATCACTCGAATTCCAGGCGTGCGCACGACCACATCGCGAGGGAAATCCGCGATCGGACGGATTCGCTCTTCCCAATGGTCGACCGCCATTAGAGTGATCACCGCACCCGGATGGCCGTCATCGACTCCACCTTCGCCGGACAACGGCGAACCCGCCGAACGACCTGTCCCGGCGAAGGCACGCCCGGCACCGCCGCACCCGACCCCATCACGGCGCCACCCCGGCAGCCGGGCGATCACGCCACGGTCGGCAGATCCGGGCTCGTCACGTCGTAGACCTGCCCGGAGCGGGTCAGCAGCGGCACCAGGATCGCGGCCTTCCGGTCCGCGGCCGTGCTCTCGCCCCAGTGCACCTGCCTGCCCCCCGCCAGCACCAGGAACAGGTTCTGCGGCCGTTCGGCGCGGACCTCGGTGACCTGCGCCCGCAGGTCGGCGGGCAGCGCGGTGAGCGCGATCATCGCGGTCCGCACGCCGTCGGCCCGGTCGTCGCCGAGCCGCAGCTGGGCGAGCCCGGCGGGCGGGTGGGGCACGGTGCGGAACGGCACGCCCGCCGCGTCGATCAACCGCACCCCGCTCTCACCAGGTCCGTCGGCGGGCACGTAGGCCACGGCGACGCGTTCGGTGATCTCCAGCCGCACCGTGGAGGGCCACTGCAGGTGGACTTCCGAATCGGCGATCTCCGGGACCGCGCCCAGCCGGGACCGGATGGCCTCGGAGTCGACCTGCAGCATCGGGTTGCCGAGCTCGACGCCCGCCGTGTCCAGCACGGTCCGCTCCGGCACGGCGGCGAGCCCGTCGACCTGCACGGACCGCACGCCGAGGATCGGGCTGTAGTAGAGGGCGAGCACCAGGACGGTCACCACGGACATCGCCACCGGCAGCAGCCAGCGGCGCGGGGATCGCTGGATCCCGCCGCGCACCGGCCGGCCGCGAGTGCTGCGCACCCCCGGCCGGTTCGACGACCGCCCTGCCGCGCTCACTCCGCCGCACCTCCGGTACCCGCGGCCCGTTCGAGCTCTCCGAGGATCTCCGGCCCGAGCATGGTGACGTCACCGGCGCCCATGGTGAGCACCAGGTCCCCCGGCGCGGCGAGCCCGGCCACGAGCGGTGCCGCGTCGGTCAGCGACGGCTCGAAGCGCACCCGGTCCGCCGATCCCGGGATCTGGTCGGCGATGAGCGCCCCGGTGACGCCGGGCTGCGGGTCCTCCCGCGCGCCGTAGACGTCGAGCACCACGATCTCGTCGGCGAGCCCCAGCGCGGTGGCGAATTCGGCGGCGAACGCGGCCGTGCGGGAGAACAGGTGCGGCTGGAACACCACGATGAGCCTGCCGTCGCCGACCACCGGCCGGGCCGCGCGCAGCTGCGCGTCGACCTCGGTGGGGTGGTGGGCGTAGTCGTCGTAGACGAGCACCCCGCCGGCCTGGCCCTTGAACTCGAAGCGGCGGCGCACGCCGCCGAACGCGGCGAGCCCGTCGAGCAGTTCGTCCAGCGGTGCCCCGAGTTCCAGCCCGGCGAGCAGCGCGGCGACGGCGTTGCCCGCCATGTGCTCGCCCGGCACCGAGACCTGCACGTCGATCCGCTGCCCGTCGAGCTCGACGACGGCGACACCGGCCCCGTGCTCGGGCCGGTAGTCGACGATGCGCGCGTCGCCGGGCCCGCCCGCGGTGTGCCCGTAGCGGCGGACGCGGAGCCCGCCGGCGGCGGCCTGCCCGGCGAGCCGGGCGGATCCGGGGTCGTCGGCGTTGACGATGAGCACGCCGCCGGGCTCGATGCGGCGGACGAACTCGTCGAAGACCTCGGTGTAAGCCTCGGGGGTGCCGTGGTGGTCGAGGTGGTCGGGTTCGACGTTGGTGACGACGGCGACCGAGGGCGCGAACACGAGGAACGATCCGTCGCTCTCGTCGGCCTCGGCGACGAACACGCCGCCCTCGCCGTGGTGCGCGTTGGCGCCGGACTCGTTGAGGTCGCCGCCGATGGCGAACGACGGGTCGAGCCGGCAGTGCTGCAGCGCGACGGTGAGCATCGAGGTCGTCGAGGTCTTGCCGTGCGTGCCCGCGACGCAGGCGACCCGGTGCTCGGCCATGAGCGCGGCGAGCGCTTCGGCGCGGCGCAGCACGGCGATGCCGCGGCGCTGGGCCTCGACGAGTTCCGGGTTGTCCGGCCGGATCGCGGTGGACACCACGATGGCGGTGGGATCCTGGTCGAGCTGGTCGAGGTTCTCGCCGCGGTGCCCGAGCGCGACGTGCGCGCCTTGGGCGCGCAGGGCGAGCACGGTGCGGGAGTCGCGGGCATCGGAACCGGAGACCTGCCGGTCGCGGGCGAGCAGGATGCGGGCGATGCCGCTCATGCCCGCGCCGCCGATGCCGACGAGGTGGACGCGGGACAGCAGGTCGTCGGTGCCGCTGCGTTCCGCGGTCTGCGCTTCGGTCACCGGCCCGCCACCTCCAGCACGATCCGGGCCAGCACCTGGTCGGCTTCCCGGTGTCCGGTTCCCAGCGTGGCACGGCTCATCATGTGCAGCCGTTGCGGGTCGCGGCCGAGGGGCAGGACCTCGTTGATGACCTTGTCCGGCGTCATGTCCTCGTCGGCGACGAGCAGGGCACCGCCCGCGGAGACGACGGGCTGCGCGTTGAGGGCCTGCTCGCCGTTGCCGTGCGGCAGCGGGACGAACACGGCGGGCAGCCCGACGGCGGACACCTCGGCGACGGTCATGGCGCCGGAGCGGCAGACCACGAGGTCGGCGGCGGCGTAGGCGAGGTCCATCCGCTCCAGGTACGGCACCGCGTTGTAGACGGGGGCGCCGGGGACCTGCTGCACGGCGAGGGTGTTCTTCGGCCCGTGCGCGTGCAGCACGCCGATGCCCGCGCGCCCGAGCGCCTGCGCGGCCCCGGAGAACGCGGTGTTGAGCGTCTGGGCGCCTTGCGATCCGCCGAACACGAGGATGGTCGGCGCGTGCGGGTGCAGCCCGAAGAACTGCCGGGCCTGCATGCGCAGCGCGGCGCGGTCGAGGCTGGTGATGGATTCGCGCAGCGGGATGCCGATGGGCCGGGCCCCGGCGAGCCCGCTGTCGGGGGTGGCGGCGAGGACGCGCTCGGCGAACCGGGCGCCGACCTTGTTCGCCATGCCCGCCCGGGCGTTGGCCTCGTGCACGACGATGGGGGTGCGCCCGCGCGCGGCGAGGTAGGCGGGCAGCGACACGTAGCCGCCGAACCCGACGACGACGTCGGCTTGGACGCGTTCGAGCACGTCCTTGGTCTTGCGCACCGAGTCGCGCACCTTCAGCGGCAGCCGCAGCAGTTCGGTGCTGGGCTTGCGCGGCATCGGCACCGGCGGCACCAGTTCCAGCGGGTAGCCGCGTGCGGGCACCAGCCGGTTCTCCAGTCCGCGTTCGGTGCCGAGCGCGGTGATGCGCGCGTCCGGGCGCATCCTGCGTACGGCGTCGGCCAGGGCGAGGGCCGGCTCGATGTGTCCGGCGGTGCCGCCGCCTGCGACGACGACCGACAGGCCGCGCCGGGCGGGGTGTCCGGGGGCCGGGTGCTGCCCGCTCAACGGTGTCCTCCTCGTGTCTGTGCCCGGGATCCGGTCTTGCCGCGGGCCGCGGTGCGGTTCCGCGCGTCCGGTGATCCCCGGCGGGTCGGCTGGGCCCCTGCGCTGCGCGCTCCGGGGCGGCTGGTGGGCGCGGTGCGCGCCGGGCGGCGTTTCGCCGGTGGGCGGTAGGGCTCGGGCGTGGACAGGCGCAGCAGCTTCCCGACGCGGCCCGGCCCCAGCGACCGTAGCGCGGCGATCGCTTCCGGCTCGTGCCGGGCGAAGTTCGCCAGCAGCCCGAACACCAGCATGCTGGTCACCACGGACGAGCCGCCGGAGGAGATCAGCGGCAGCGGCAGCCCGGTGATGGGCAGCAGGCCGACGACGTAGCCGACGTTGATCGCGGCCTGCCCGACGAGCCAGGCGGTGAGGGTCGCGGAGACGAGCCTGATCCACGGGTCGGTGTTGCGGGCGGCGATGCGCATCCCGACGTAGGCGGTGGTGCCGAACAGGACGAGCACGATGACGCAGCCGACGAACCCGAGCTCCTCGCCGATGACGGCGAAGATGAAGTCGTTGTGCGCGTTGGGCAGGTACTGCCACTTCGACCAGCCCTGGCCGAGCCCGCGGCCGAACAGCCCGCCGTCGGCGAGCGCGAACAGCGCCTGCCGGGCGTGGTAGCCGCGGCCGGTGGGATCGGAGGCGGGGTCGAGGAACGTGGTGATCCGGTCCATCCGGTACTGCGCGACCATCGCGAGGACGACGGCGGCGGTGATGGCGCCGAGCACGGAGACGCCGAACAACCGCAGCGGCGCCCCGGCGAACCACATCAGGGCGAGCAGCACGATGAACAGCGTGATGGTGGAGCCGAGGTCGGGCTGCAGCATGACGAGCGCGAACATCAGCATCGCCGCGGGCACCACGGGCACCAGCAGGTGCCGGTACTGGGCGAGCAGCCCGCGCTTGGTGACGAGCACGTGCGCGCCCCACAGCGCGAAGGAGATCTTGGCGAACTCGACGGGCTGGAAGGAGATCCCGCCGAGCACGAACCAGCTCTGCGCGCCGTTGCGGACGCTGCCCAGCGGAGTGAGCACGAGCAGGAGCAGCAGCAGGCAGCCGCCGAAGACGGTGAGGCTGTGCTTGCGCATCTGCCGCACCGGCAGCCGCAGCGCCCCGTAGAACAGCACGAGTCCGGCGCCGCAGTAGATGACCTGCCGGATGAAGATGTCGTAGGAGGACCCGGCGCTGGTGAACGAGTCCACGCTGGACGCCGACAGCACCATGACGAGCCCGAACACGGTGAGCAGGCCGAACACGGCGAGCAGCAGGTGGAACGAGGCGAGCGGCCGGGTGAGCCACGCGGTCAGCGGGGTCGTGATGGCCGCGAGCCCGGTGGGCTTGCGGGTGCGGCGGGGCCGGCGCGCGGTCGCTGCGAAGGTGGTCACCGCGATCACCCGCCGGTGGTGGGGGCGGTGGCGGGCAGCGCCCGCACGGCGTCGGCGAAGGCCCGCCCCCGGTGCGCGTAGTCGGTGAACATGTCCATGGACGCGGCGGCGGGGGCGAGCAGCACCGCGGTGCCGGGTGTGGCGTGCGCGGCGGCCCTGGTGACGGCCTGGGACATGCCCGCATCGTCCCCCGCCGAGACCTGCTCGACGGGCACGTGCGGGGCGTGTCGGGCGAGCGCTTCGGCGAACGCGGCGCGGTCGCGGCCGATGAGCACGACGGCGGCGAGGCGCCCGGCGTTGCGCGCGACGAGTTCGTCGACGTCGGCGCCCTTGAGCAGGCCGCCCGCGATCCACACGACGCGTTCGTGGGCGCGCAGCGCGGCGTCGGCGGCGTGCGGGTTGGTGGCCTTGGAGTCGTCGACCCAGGTGGTGCCGCCGGTTTCGGCGACGACGACGGAGCGGTGCGCGCCGGGTTCGAACGCGCGCAGGCCACGGGCGACGGCGTCGGCGGGGACGCCGTGGGCGCGGGCGAGCGCGGCGGCGGCGAGCGCGTTGGCGAGGTTGTGCGGCCCGCCGGGGTGCACGTCGGCGACGTCGGCGAGCACGTCCCCGGCGGGGTCGTCGGCGAAGGCCCGGTCGAGCAGGGTGCCGTCGGCGATGCCGAGCTGGCCGGGTCCGGGCTCGCCGAGGGTGAAGGACACGGGCCTGCCCGCGCCGGTGGAGAGCCGGGTGGACCACTCGTCGTCGGCGTTGTGCACCGCGACGACGTTGCCCGCGTACACCTTGGCCTTCGCGGCGCCGTAGGCGTCGAGGGTGCCGTGCCAGTCGAGGTGGTCGTCGGCGAGGTTGAGCACGACCCCGGCCTGCGCGGCCAGCGATCGGGACCAGTGCAGCTGGAAGCTGGACAGCTCGACGGCGAGCACCCGGTGCCCGGCACGCACCGCGTCGACGACGGGCAGCCCGACGTTCCCGCAGGCGACGACGTCGAGCCCGGCGGCGCGCAGCACCGATTCGAGCATGGTGACGGTGGTGGTCTTGCCGTTGGTGCCGGTGACGGCGAGCCAGTCGGCGGGTTCGGGCCGCGCCCGGTCGAGCCACCAGGCGAATTCGACCTCGCCGATGATCTCGATGCCCGCGGTGGCGGCGGCGGCCAGCAGCGGCGTGCCGGGCCGCCAGCCGGGACTGGTGACGACGAGGTCGGTCCCGGCGGGCGGTTCGAGCAGTCCGGGCAGGAGCCGACCGCCGCCGGCGCGGACGGAGTCGAGTGCGGCGAGCCGTTCTTCGGACGCGTCGGTGACGGTGACTTCGGCACCGGCCGCCAGCAGCGCTTCGGCGGCCGAGCGGCCGGACACCCCGGCACCCGCGACCAGCACCCGCCGGTCCCGCAACGTTCGGGTCACCGCACTCTCCTCTCCTGCCGGCGGCGTGGCCGCCGGGATCGTCAGCCGCCGTAGAGGCTGAGCCAGTCCGCGTAGAACAGCCCGACGCCGAACAGGCAGCTGATCCCGGCCAGCACCCAGAATCTGATGATCACCGTGGTTTCCGCCCACCCGGCGAGTTCGAAGTGGTGGTGGAACGGTGCCATCCGGAAGAGCCTGCGCCGGGTGCTGCGGAACACGACGATCTGCAGCACGACGGAGAGGGCTTCGACGACGAACAGCCCGCCGATGATGATCATCAGCAGTTCGGTGCGGGTGACCATGCTCAGCCCGGCGACGAGACCGCCCAGCGCGAGCGAACCGGTGTCGCCCATGAAGATCTTCGCGGGTGCCGCGTTCCACCACAGGAACCCGATGCACGCCGACATGGCGGCCGCGGCGACGATCGCGATGTCCAGCGGGTCGCGGACCGTGTAGCAGGCGGGCCCGCTGCCGCCCCCGCCCGTGCAGTCGTAGCGCAGCTGCCAGAACGAGATCAGCACGTAGGTGGCCAGCACCATCGCCGCGGTACCGCCCGCGAGCCCGTCCATGCCGTCGGTGAAGTTGACCGCGTTGGACCAGCCGCTGATCGCCACGTACGCGAAGATCACGAACCCGATGGCGCCGAACGACACGATGCTGATGTCGCGGATGAACGACAGGTGCTCGGAAGCGGGGGTGATGCCGTTGTCGTCGGGGAACCGCATCGCGAGGATCGCGAACAGCACGGCGGCGACCAGCTGCCCGACGAGCTTCGCGGTCTTGTTCAGGCCGAGGTTGCGCTGCTTGCGGATCTTGATGAAGTCGTCGAGGAAGCCGACGATGCCCAGCGCGGTGGTGAGCCCCAGCACCAGCAGGCCGGAGACCGTGGGGCCTTCCTCCGCGACGGTGAGGTGGGTGATCAGGTACCCGGCCCACATGGCGACGAGGATCGCCATGCCGCCCATGGTGGGCGTGCCGCGCTTGGCGGCGTGCGACTTCTGCACCTCTTCGCGGATCTCCTGGCCGAAGCCCTGCTTGGAGAAGATCCGTATCAGGTACGGGGTGAACAGGATGGAGATGACCAGCGCCACCGCTGCGGCGACGAGGATGCTCTTCACGCTTGACCCCCGGCTCGCTCGGTGGCGGATCGATCGGTGACCTGCTCGGTCAGCTGTTCGGCGACGCGCCACAGCGCGGCGACCTTGGACGCCTTGGCGAGCACGACGTCACCGGGACGCAGCTCGTCGCGCAGCAGCGCGACGGCGGCATCGACATCCGGCACCAGAACCGACTCCTCTCCCCATGACCCTTCCAGCGAGGCACCCTGGTGCATCGCCCGTGCCTGGTCACCGACCACCACGAGGCGGTCGATGTTGAGCCGGACGGCGAGCCGCCCGATCTCGTCGTGCGCGGCGACCTCGGCATCGCCGAGTTCGCCCATGACTCCGAGCACCGCCCAGGCGCGGCCCGGTTTGCCCCTGGTCATCGACGCGAGCGTCTTGAGCGCCGCGCGCACCGATTCGGGGTTGGCGTTGTAGGCGTCGTTGATGACGGTGACGCCGCCGAGGGTCTCGGTGACCTCCATGCGCCGGGCGGAGACGCGCCGCACCGAGCCGAGCCGCGCGGCGGCCTCCTCGACGCTCGCGCCGAGCTCCACGGCGATGGCGGCGGCGGTGAGCGCGTTGCCGACGTGGTGCTCGCCGTGCAGCGGCAGCTTCACCCGGGCGGAGCCGGTGGCGGTGACGAGGGTGAACTCGGCGCGCGCCTGCTCGTCGAGCTCGATGTCCTCGGCGCGCACGTCGGCGGCCGGGCTCTGCCCGACCCGGACCACGCGGGCCCGGGTGCGCTCGGCCATCGCGGCGACCAGCGGGTCGTCGGCGTTGAGCACGGCGACCCCGCCGTCGGCGGCGGCGGGCAGCGCTTCGACGAGTTCGCCCTTGGTCTGCGCGACGGCCTCCTGCGAGCCGAACTCGCCGAGGTGCGCGCTGCCGACGTTGAGCACGGCGCCGATCCGCGGCGGGGCGACCTCGCAGAGCGCGGCGATGTGGCCGCGACCGCGGGCGGAGAGCTCCAGCACGAGGTGCCGGGTGTGCTCGTCGGCGCGCAGCGCGGTCCACGGATGCCCGAGCTCGTTGTTGAACGACCCGGGCGGCGCCACGGTCGGGCCCGCCGGTTCGAGGACCTGCGCGATGAGGTCCTTGGTCGAGGTCTTGCCGGACGAACCGGTGACCCCGATGACGGCGAGCTCGGGCAGCCGGTCCACCACCGCGCGCGCCAGCCGCGCGAGGGCGGCGAGCACTGCGGCGCCGCTGCCGTCGACGTCCCCGGCGAGGGCCATGGCCCGGCTCGGGTGGTGTTCGGACAGCTCCGGAACGATCACGGTCGGGATCGGTCCGTCGGCGGTGGGCACTTCGCGCGCGGCGAGCACGCCGGCGGCTCCGTCCGCGACGGCGCGAGCGGCGAAGTCGTGCCCGTCGACGCGCTCGCCAGGGACCGCGACGAACAACCCGCCCGGCCCGATCTTGCGCGAGTCGAATTCGACGGAACCGGTCACGAACTCGGTGCCGTCCGCGTGGTGGAGCCTGCCGCCGACCGCTTCCGCGATGTCAGCCAGGCTGAGCCGGATCACCTTGCCTCCTCGTTGCCGCCCCGGCCACCGGCCGGGGGCGCGGGTTCCCCCGTGTTCTGCGTTCCCCCACTGCCGTCCCCGATCCGGGCGCTGCCGGTGTCGAGCCTGCGCCGCAGCGCCGCCGCCACCTCGTCCCGGTCCGAGAACGGGTGCACGACCCCGGCCACCTCCTGGCCGGTCTCGTGCCCCTTGCCGGCGATCACGACGACGTCCCCGGCCCGGGCTCGGTGCACCGCTTCGGCGATGGCTTCGCGCCGGTCGCCCGCTTCGACGACCTCGCCGCGTTCGCCCTCGGGCACCTCCAGCGCCCCGGCGAGCATGGCGGCGCGGATGTCGGTGGCGTTCTCGCTGCGCGGGTTGTCGTCGGTGACCACCAGCAGGTCGGAGCGGCGCGCGGCCGCCTCGCCCATCAGCGGCCGCTTCGCCACGTCCCGGTCACCGCCGCAGCCGAGCACGACGAGCACCCGGCCGCCCCCGTTGATGACCTGGGCGCGGGCCGCGTCGAGCACCGCGGAGACGGCGCCGGGCTTGTGCGAGTAGTCCACCACGGCGGTGAAGTCCTGCCCGAGGGCGACCCGCTCCATCCGGCCGGGCACGTCCACTTCGGCCAGTCCGCGTTCGATCGCGTCGGCGGGGATCCCGGCGGCGGTGAGCACTCCGGCGGCCAGCAGCGCGTTGGCGATGTTGAACGGCCCCGGCAGCCGCAGCCGCACGTCCAGCGTCCGGTCCGGACCGTGCGCGCGGAAGCGCTGCTCGCCGGTCGGGAACGTCTCGACGTCGGTGGCGGTCCAGCTCGCGTCGCCGGTGGTGGACGCGGTGATCGTGTCCTCGGTGACCAGCCGCCGGCCCCACTCGCCGTCGACGCACACCACTTCGCGTTCGGAGCGGCCGTCGAACAGCAGCGCCTTCGCCTGGAAGTAGTCCTCCAGGTCGCGGTGGAAGTCGAGGTGGTCCTGCGAGAGGTTGGTGAACGCGCCGACGGCGAACCGGGTGCCACCGACGCGGCCGAGCGCGAGGGCGTGGCTGGAGACCTCCATCGGCACGTGCGTGACGCCGTGCTCGACCATGACGGCCAGCAGCGCCTGCAGATCGGGCGCCTCGGGCGTGGTGAAGGCGCTGTCGAGGCGTTCCCCGGCGATGCGGGTCTCGACGGTGCCGACCAGCCCGGTGGTGTGCCCGGCGGCCCGCAGCGCGGACTCCAGCAGGTAGCTGGTGGTGGTCTTCCCGGACGTGCCGGTGACGCCGAGGATGGTGAGCTTCTGCGACGGGTCGCCGTAGATGCGGGCGGCGGCGGAGCCGAGCACGCCGCGCGGGTCATCGTGCACCAGCAGCGCCACTTCCCCGGCCCGCACCCGCGGGTGGTCGAGCAGCGCGACGCGGTCCACGCCGGCCTGGTCGGTGAGCACGGCGGTGGCGCCGGCGGTGAGGGCGTCGGCGGCGAAGTCGGCTCCGTGCACCCGGGTTCCCGGGAGGGCGGCGAACAGATCGCCGGGACGCACGTGCTGAGCTCGCAGGGTCGCTCCGGTCACCACCCCTTCACCAGGGGTGTGACCAGGGATGTCGATGACCCGCGCACCGATCGTCCCGGCGAGCTGGTGGATCTGCACCGGCTCGACCAGAGCGGGTCGAGGCGGGGCTGTCGCGAGCGCGGAAGGCACGTCGCGCAAGGCTACCGGTACCACTTGACGGGTCATGCTCATGGTCACCTCTGCACACACCGCGTTTTCGGACTGGGCCGTTCGGAGCACACCGCGCAGCGGCCCGGCGTCCAGTAGAACGCCTCGCGCGCGAGCGCGTCGGCCCGCGTCCGGCGTCCGGGACCGGTGCCCGCGCGGGTGGCCCCGGTCGCGTGGAACCGCCGTCCGGATGGCGCCGAGGAATCGCGCAGAACCGGGTCCGCGCACCCCGCGCCGGTTTCTCCCGGGCCTCCCCGGGGCTCGGCGCGATCCGGCCCGGCGGCGCGGAGACACCGACCCGGGAACGGTCGACCAGGCTCCCTGACCAGCGACGGACCCGGGTTCGGCCGGTCCGCGGCCGTTCCGCGCGACGCCGATCGTGCCGCCTGGAAAATGCGGTCCGGCCCCGGGAGCGCGAGCACCTACTTGCGGCCGGGGCCGTTCGCTGGCGAGCACTGGTCCGTCTCGTGCAACTTCCGCCGGATCGTGGTGCGCACCGGCGGACGTCGTTTAGCGTTCCTACTGCCAGGTCGGTGATTCCGCGGATTTCGGCGGATCGGTGGAAGAACGACTCGGGCGGGGGACGGCTGCGGCCGTGAGCACCGCCGGAGCGGCGACGCAGCGGGTGCCGTCGCCTTCGGTTCTCGACGATCCAACCGGGTCCTGCGGCCCGCGCATCCCGGTCTGAGCCGTCCGGACGTGCACGGGCCGTGGCGCGAGCGGCCCCGGCGGCCCCGGGGCGCCCCCCCCCCCGCGCCCCGCCCCCCCCCGGCCCCCCCGCCACGGGATGCGGCGGTGCAGCACGAACGCGCCGGCCGCGGCGGAGGCCACCAGGGCG